>JALWZK010000001.1 GCA_027002665.1 Campylobacteraceae bacterium
AAAAAAAGAGAGAATAATTATTTTACAAAAGAAAAAGTAATCTAACTTGGATAAAATACAGCTATTATAAAAAAAATAGCAAATAAGGAAAATAGATGAAAATACACTTTATAGGAATTGGTGGTATAGGTCTATCGGCGTTAGCAAAATTTTTAGCAAATGATGGGCATGAGATAAGTGGTTCAGATATTAAACAGACAGAGATAACAGATGATTTGGCTCTAAATTTTGGAGCAAAAATTACAATACCTCATCACCCTGATGCAGTAGTTGGAGTTGATAGAGTTATCTATTCGGCAGTTGTAAGGCCAAACAATGTTGAGTATAAAAGGGCTAAAGAGTTGGGAATTGAGTTATTATCGCGAAAAGAGGCACTAAAGAGTATTCTAAAGGATAAAGAGGTGTATGCAGTGGGGGGAGCGCATGGGAAAAGCACAACTTCAGCAATGTTAAGCTCTATAATTCCTAAATCAAATGCACTAATTGGAGCTATCAGTAAAGAGTTCGGCTCAAATGTCCGACACTATAATAATAATAGAGTTGTATTTGAAGCAGATGAGAGTGATGAGAGCTTTTTAAACTCAAATCCGCACCTTGCCATAGTTACAAATGTAGAACCTGAACACATGGAGTATTATGAGTATAATGAAGAGAGATTTTATAATGCCTATAGAAAATTTTTAAACTTAGCAAAAAAGAGAGTTATAAATGGGGAAGATGAGTTTCTATCCACCTTAGATATAGATGCTGTGAGACTCTACCCGTCAAAAGATATTAAACAGGTTGAGTTTACTCTAATTAATGGTGAACCATATACCAAATTTACCTTAAAAGATTTTGGAGAGTTTAAAGTTTTTGGGTTTGGATACCATATAGCCTTAGATGCCTCTCTTGCAATTTTGGGAGCCTTAGAGATGGGGGAGAGTATAGAGGATATTAGATTAAATCTTCTAAACTATAAGGGGATAAAGAAGAGATTTGATATAGTTCAAAACTATGAAAATAGCGTAGTCATAGATGATTATGGACACCACCCAACAGAGATAAAGGCTACTATAGACTCACTCAAAATATATAAAGATTTGAGAGGATTAAAAAAATTTCAAGCGATATGGCAACCACATAAATATAGTAGAACAATAGATAATTTAGATGGTTTTGTTAAATGTTTTGAGGGGGTTGATGAGCTTGTAATTTTAAAAATTTGGAGTGCGGGAGAGATAGAAATAGATATTGATTTAAAAGGGGCATTTAGCAAATATAATAAACTCTATATGGCAGATAGTGTAACAAAACAAGATGGAGTGGTTAAAGTTATTAAAGATGGAAATATTGTTACAGAGTATCATGAGGGGCTAACAGTAGCTTTTGGTGCAGGTGATATTACATACCAAATTAGAGGAGAAATATAGAGTGCGAAGCACTCTTTAAACTATTTTTTCTTAGGAATTGTGATTGTTAAAACCCCGTTTGTATAGTCACTTGTATATTTAGAGCCATCTGCATCTTTTGGGAGAGTCATTCCTCTCTGCACCACTCCGAGATGTCTCTCTTGAAAAATTATCTTATCACCCTGCTTCTTCTCTTTTTTCTCTTCACTCTTAGCTTGGACATTTAGATAGTTATCTTTAATATCTATTTTAATACTATTCTTATCCATTCCTGCCAAGTTCATCTTTAGCACATACTTATCACCCTTATCGATTAAATCTGTATCTGGTGAGAATGATGAAAAACTTTTCATTAAGTTATGATTAGTTAATTTCATCTCTTTAAACATTTGATTATGAAACTCTTCAAACATTCTATCCATATCAGCTTGTAGCTTTTGGAAATGTCTGAAAATAGGGTCATTTGCAAAGAAATCATACCCTGTTACATTTGAATCTGCATAAGAGAGACTCAATGGGATAGTGATTAGTGCTATCTTTATTAAATTTTTCATATCTCTCCTTCTCTATTTAATTGATATTGTTTTAGCTTTTCTCTCCTCTTTTTTCTCCAAAGAGATATATAATCTTCCATCTTCATACTTAGCAGATATTTTATCTCTATCTATATCTTTTGGAAGCACAAAACTTCTTGAGATTAGACCGTAATTAATTTCGCATAGATAGTAATCTTCCTCTTTTACATCTTGCTTAGTTTTTCTGACAGCATTTACTGTTAAGTAGTCATCTTCAATTTTTATCTCAATATCCTCTTTTTTAACGCCCGGTAAATCTATCTCAATATCATAGGTATCACTACTATGTCTTGCAAAATTCGCTAAGGGTAGATGTCTTGCTACATTTCCCAGAGCCTCTTTTGCAACATCTAAACCTTTCTCTACATGCTCCTCTACACTATTGACCAATTTTTTTCCATTTTCGATAATTTTCTCTTTTGTTATAGCCATTTTCAACTCCTTACTACTTAATTTCAATCTTTTTGCTTGAAGTATCAACTTTTAGTTTAGGAATTATTATCTCTAAGATACCATCATTAAATTCTGCTTCAATATTTGAAATATCAACCTTTTCTGGGAGTGTGAATGAGCGAGAAAATAGTCCATATCTACTCTCTATCTTTTGATAATCCTCATCTTTTACCTCTTCTCTAACTTTTCTCTCTCCAGAGATAGTTAAAATATTTCCATCAACTGTAATATCAACATCTTTCTTTTTAACTCCCGGTAACTCAACCTCAATATGATAAGCTCCTCCTGTCTCTCTTGTATTTACTTTTGGTATAAAATCGACAAGCTCTTGCTCACCTCTTCTTTCATCAATACTATTTATAATAGAGTTTATAAGGTCAAAACTTCTTTTAATGTCACTAAATGGTTCATATCTTCTTACTAACATTTTTCATC
>JALWZK010000002.1 GCA_027002665.1 Campylobacteraceae bacterium
ATAGTATTCAATGGCAAAATGGTCAAGATTTTTGTCCTGATACATTATATTTAGAAAGTAAACCAGCCTAATAAATTCTAACCATTAAAACGGTTATTAATTATAATGACAATTTGAGAATTAGAGACAAGAACAATCTATCTCTACTTAGATAGCTCTATTTACTACAATTTGTCTCTAACTTCTCTAATGTAATAAATCCACAACCCTCATCACCTGTATCTTTATCATTAGTTAAAAGGTCAATTCCACTACTACTACCCGCTGCTTCTCCAACAACTGCACTATCCTCTACTATGGCACTCTCTTCCACGACAGTATCTTTTTTATTAAAAAACTCTATAATATTCTTATCCCCATTTATAATTTTAATATTTTTATTGTCTTTAACAATTAAAATAGGAATTGTCTTAAAATTCAAAAAAGTTGCAAAATTTCTACTCTCAATATCATCGATACTCAATTTAGTAAATTTAATATCATGCTCTTTTAAATACTCTTTTACCTTTTTACAGTGAGGACAAGTTGGAGATTGGATTAGATAGTTACCATTATCTTTTACAAATACGGCAGATTTTGGAACTGCAAGAAAGCTAAGAGCAGTAAATATAGATATAGCAAGTGGTGCTACCATAAGAAAATATTTTCCTGTAGATAGAAGTGTAATAGTTACCAAGAATGTATATACACCTATACAGAACTTACACATCTCTGGTGAGGCATAGAATTGATAACCTAACATTACAGTTTCAAAGAGAAGTGATGCGACTAAGATTAGAAAAAATAGCTTTTCACTAACTTTTTTATTAAAACTGAGTATTCCTATGGTTAGAATAAGAAGTGCATCAAATACACCTATAAAGTTTAAATAGATACTATCAAATCTTAATAGATTATCGGCTAACAGACACCCTGTTGAGAGACATAGAGTAGAGTGAAATAGTTTCAATATAGCCTCTGCTGTAACATATATAAAAAATAGAGCTGGTAAATAGATAAACGATACTTTCTTCATAAAAATTCCCTTAAATAATAATTTATAATTATATTAAGATTTATATAAAATATTAATTAATGTTAATGGTAAATGAGAATATTGAGCCTCTATTCTTTTTACTTTTTATCTCTAAACTACTATTATGAAGTTTTAATATCTGTTTAACTATGGCTAACCCCAGCCCCATAGAGTTATCCCAACTATTTTTCTCTGTGCGAAAAAATTTTTTGGTGACCTTCTCAATATTTTGAGTAGATATACCTATGCCTCTATCTATAACAGATATTCTATTCCCATCTATCTTTACAGTAACATCTTTTTGAGAATATTTAAGGGCATTTTCAATTAAATTTTTTATAACTATCTCAATTAAAGCTCTATCTGCATATACCATAAGGGACTCTTGTGGTATATCTATTTGACGATTTTTATATTTCTCTTCTAAATTCAATTTAATCTCCTCTATTAGAGGAGTTATATCAAATCTACTCATCTGTAGTCTATACTCTCCACTCTCAAATCTATTCCATAGTAGAAGTCGGCTCAAGAGTTCTTCTATCTTTTCACCATTTTTATATATCTTAGTTAAGAATTTTTTTCTTAAGGTGGGTGGAATATTATCATCTTCATTAACCGTTTGAGCATATCCAATAATTGAGGATATTGGATTTCTAAACTCATGTGCTATTGCTGATAGCATATCTGAACGCTGTCTATTTTTTAGTTTTATCTTGGCGGTATATTTTCTCTTCTGTTTATTTCTCTTATTGATTTTTCGTAAGATTTCTATAAGTTGGGTATTAATATCCTCAAACTCACGGGTAAAAAACTCTGCTTGAGGATTACTTCTATTAAACTTATCTACTCCAGATAGATAATTCTGAACAAGTTTAAGTTCTCTTGTAATTTTTCTTGTTCCTATATAGATTATGGTGATAATTATAAGTAATAAAAATATAAAAACTCCAATATGAAACCAATACTTTTGGTAACTACAAGGAACTGCTATAAGTGCAACACTATATAGTAGAGTTGCAAAAATTGAGACGACTATTAACCTTTGTATAACATATTGAGTTAAAGATGGTCTCAACTAATTAATCTTCTTGTTGATATTTTTTAACTTTCGCTTTTAACTTTTTAATCTCTCTTGCATAGTTATCTAAATCTTCTTGAATTTCACTAACTTCCCACTCATCATCAGCCCACTGAAGCTCCTCTTTTCTCTGATGATATAGTTTTATTAAATTTTCAATCTTCTCTTTTAACTCTATAACTCTCTTATCTTCCTTTTTAATATCTTTTGTCATCTTATATCCTTAATTATAATCTTTCCAATATCTTAACAAAAATTTTATAAAGAGTTTCCACCTCTTTAATGGTAGTTCTCTCATTTATAGCGTGAATTCTATCATTAATGACACCAAACTCCACAACATCTATCCCATAAGGGGCAATATGTCGTCCGTCACTTGTGCCTCCTGCTGTTGATAATTTTGGTTCTATGCCCGTTACCTCTCTAATTGTCTCTTTAAGTTCAGATACAATCAATGAGTTGCGATTAGTTATAAATGGATAAGAGCCTTGTTGTAACTCCAATTTATAATCCAACCCTTTAAAAACTCTATCTATATACTCTCTAACACTCTCTTTGGTGGTCTTGGTTGAATTTCGGATATTGAACATCATCTTAAGTTCATCGGGAGTTACATTTGTGACCTCCATTCCTGCCCTAATATCTGTAATTACCAATTTACTTGGAGCAAAATTCTCATCTCCATTATCGAGATTATATCCCGCTATATCTTTTAAAATGGGTGCAATCTTATGAATTGGATTGACTGCCTTTTCAGGATATGCTGCATGTCCCTGCTTTCCTTTTAGTGTTAAATAGCCATTAATTGAGCCTCTTCTTCCTATTTTAATAGCATCTCCAAAAACCTTTTCGCAAGTTGGTTCTGCTATTATAGAGTAGTCAGGTAATAAATCTATCTTCTCTAAATGTTTTAATAGAATCTGTATTCCATAGGTTCCATCGCCCTCCTCATCAGAGGTTAAAAGTATGGATAGTCTGCCATTGAACTTCTCTATATCTCTACAAGCTTGAACAAAAGAGGCTACACCGCTCTTCATATCTTGTGTTCCTCTTGCATATATATATCCATCTTTTATCATAGGGACAAAAGGGTTACTACTCCACCCATCTCCGGGAGGAACAACATCTATATGTCCTACAAAAGATAGATGTTTACCATCTGAAAACTTTTTTGTTAAACAGAGATTCTTAACTCCGCCCTCATTAACCCAAATTGCTTCAAAATCTGATAAATAATCCCTAATATAGTTTAAGAGTCCACCATCTGCAGGGGTGATAGACTCAACACTCAATAGTCTCAAAAAGAGGTCAATAACATCTAATCTCTGCTCCATAAAATATACCTCTAATCTCTCTCACACTCCTTGATATTTAAATCCTTTAGAAGCTCCTCTATAAAATCTCCACAACTCCTATTGGATATATACTCTTCGCCTGAAAACTCTATACTTGAAAAGTAATTTTCTTTGTTTTCTCTTCTATGAATTACTTCCGGATATATATCAAATTTCTTTTCTAAGATAGCAATATTTTTACATATTTCAGTTTTATCAAGAGGGTCATGATACTCAATGGTTAATCTCATATACTCCTCTTCCATTCTAACATTTGCACTTTTTTTCATAAAACTCTTCCTTTAAAAAAATATATATAATTTTAGTATTTATAACCAATAAAAAGAAGAAATTTAAGATATTTTTGCTTAAAAAAGAGTTTTTTTATTAAAATTATACATATTCTATAAAGAAAAAAAGAGTAAAATAAATAATCTTAAATTAAAGGATGAAAATGAAATTGAAAATTGCAGTGATAACTCTATTGATAGGTTCAGGTTTAACTTTTGCAAATCCAGCTCTATTTAAAGTTAGAAAAGAGTCTATGCTTAACCATATAGATAAAAAAATTGAGCTTTTAAATGAGTTTAAAAGTTGTGTATCAGAGGCTACCAAGCATAGTGATTTAAAAGCTTGTCGCCAAAATCACAGAGCTTCAATGGCAAAACTTAGAGAGGAGTTTAGAGCAAAAAGAGCAGAAATTAAGTCTAATAAAACTCAAGATAAAGAGGAGTAACCTAAGATATATTGGGTGAAAATGCCTTTGTGCTAACTCTAATAGTATCTCCAATTCGGAGGTGTTTTCTCTCCTGTCTGGAGAGAACCACCTCTACTATCTGTTGTCCTATTGCTACTATTGCAATATAAATGACATCTACTCTAACTATATCCAATAACTCTCCCTCAAATGAGAACTTTTGACTACCTGAAGTTTCTAATAAAACCTCTTTTGGAGTTCCAATATTTGCAATTTTCCCCAGATTTAGGACTACTACACGATTTGCCAATCTATATATCTCACTCGGGTCGTGGCTTACCATAATAGTTGTTATATTAAACTCTCTATGTAGAGTAAGTATCTCATTTTGAAGTTTCAGACGCATGGCAGGGTCAAGAGCTGACAGAGGTTCGTCCATTAATAGCAGTTTGGGTCTATCCATTAAGGCTCTACATAGAGAAACTCGCTGTCTCTGTCCTCCACTTAAACTATCTGGAAATCTATTCTTTAATTCACTCAACTCTGTAACATATAGAAGATAGTTAGCTAACTCCATATCTCTCTTTACAAATAGTAGATTATCTATAATAGTCATATTTGAAAATAGAGCATAGTCTTGAAATACAAATCCAATTTTTCTCTTCTGTGGAGCTAATGAGATATTTCTATCAAGCCAAACCTCATCATCGACTACAATTTTTCCATCTGCTTTTTCTAATCCTGCCAATACTCTAAGCAGAGTTGTCTTTCCACTCCCACTTTTTCCTGAGATGGCTATAAACTCATTTTGCTTAATATGGAGATTTATATCTAAGAGCATCTCTCCACCTGCTCCATGTAACTCTTTTTCGATATCGATATTTATCATTAGTAAAATCTCTTTCTATTGTTAAATAGATATACTAAGAGTAGAACTATAAAACTTATTATTACCATAATGGCTGAATAGATATGAGCAGAGCCGTAATCCATAGTCTCAACCATCTCATATATTGCAACTGAAGCCACTTTGGTCTCATTTGGTATATTTCCACCAACCATCAATACAACTCCAAACTCTCCTATTGTATGTGCAAAAGTTATAATGGTAGCTGTTAAGAGAGCAGGTTTTATATTTGGTAGGGCTACTCTAAAGATAGTGACTATTTGACTCTTTCCTGCTATATATGAGGCCTCTAACATATTTCTATTTAGAGACTCAAATCCACTCTGTAGAGGTTGAACCATAAACGGCATAGAATAAACACAACTTGCAACCACTAAGCCTGAAAAGTTAAAGATAAGCTCAATATTAAAATTGTCTTTTAAAAAGCTGCCTATTGGTGAGTTTTGAGAGAGACCTACCAATATATAAAACCCTAATACGGACGGAGGTAAGACTATTGGTAGAGCCGTTATAGCCTCCAATATAGGTTTTATTTTAGATTTAGTCTGAGATAGATACCATGCAAGGGGGAGTGATATAATAAATAATATTATTGTAGTAATAGTAGCCAACTTAAAAGAGAGTAAAAAGGGAGTAAAATCATTCACTACTCTATAACCTCCAAGATAGATATATCTGTAGCTCTAATAAGTGCCAGTATGGTATCTCCCTCTTTTAGACTCATACTATTAAATGATTTTGTTGTAATTGTGGACTCCAATATGTGATTGAAATACTTCAATTCGATATTTGTTAAAATCTCTCCAACCTCAATAGATTTAATCTTCGCCTCTAATCTATTTAGGTAACTAATCTCTCCTCTTAACTCTTTCGCTAAGACAATACTAAAAGGTTTTATTAAAAGTTTAACATTTACACCTATTTTAATAGTCTCATTTAACTCCAGAGTTATCATAAAGAGGGAGGAGTTATTATTTAAGTTAAACTCGACAAGATGTAGAGTTCCACTCTTGTTAATATCTCTTATAGAGGCTACTATCTGACTCATAGAGTTTTATATCCAAAATCTTCCAATATCTTTTTTGCTTCTCTACTTAGCATAAAATCATAAAATGCTCTAACCTCTCGGTTCTCTTTCCCATGTTTTAAAATAACAATTCCTTGAGCTATTGGGGTATATAGTTTGGGATTAACCTCAATCCAATTTCTATTCTCTTTAAATTTTGACATCTTAGGGCTATATAGAAGAGATTTTGCAACAACTCCAATATCGGCTACCATAAGGGCGTATGTCATTGTCTGAGATATTGACTCCCCATATATAAATTTATCTTTTATCTTATCTAAGATATTGGCATTTTTAAAAGCCTCAGCTGTTGCCACTCCATAAGGTGCAGTCTTTGGATTTGCAACTGCTATCTTTTTAATTTCACTACTCTCCAAGAGGGAGAGGGGTTTACTAAAATCTCTTGCCTTTCTACTGAAATATGCCAATTTCCCCTCTGCATATATAACAGGTTTGGTTACTGCTATCTTATCTCTATATAGAGCCTCTGGATAGAGCATATTTGCAGATATAAAAATATCATAAGGGGCATTATTTTTTATCTGTGCTGTCAATTTTCCACTACTCCCAAGGGTAATATCCACTTTTGTATCTGGATATTTTCTATTAAACTCCTCTTTTAAACTATCTATGGCATAACTTACATTGGCAGATACCGCCACTCTAATAACTCCTGCCATAGATAGAGTTGATAATATAAGTATAGATATTAATAGTCTCATTTTTTAAACCAACCTTTTACTCTTGAAAAGACTTCATCAAATATAGTCTTATGTGGCTTGCTCTCTATTCCAAAACTCTCTTGAAGTTTAATTAAAAGCTCTCTCTGCTCCTCTGTTATCTTTGTAGGATAGACTATCTTAATTTGGGCAATAAATCTCCCTTTAACTCCCGTATGAACATCTGGCACACCCTCATCATAAAATACAAACTGCTCCCCATCTTTTGTCCCAATCTTCAAATCCAACTCTAACTTTCCATATAGTGATGGGATAGTAATCTTATCACCCAGAAGAATTTGGGTAAAGAATACTGGGACCTCTGTATATATATCATTTCCATCTCTTATAAAATGTTTATCCTCTTCCACATTAAAGATTAGATATAGGTCACCTCTTTGCCCATTTTTAGCCTGATTTCCATACCCCTCAGCTCTAAGTCTATTTCCTGTATCAACTCCTGCAGGGATTTTTACAGTAATTGTATCTGGCTCTTCGTGATAACCCCTTCCTGAGCATGAAGGACATCTCTCTCTTATCTTCTGCCCCTCTCCGTGACATCGTGGACAGGTTTGAGCAAATGACATAAAGCCCTGCTTCATAACAATCTGCCCTTGACCATTACAGTAGTCACAAATCTCTAATCTTCCATTTTTAGCACCTGTGCCGTTACAATCTCTACATGGAACCTTATATTTTATCTTTATCTTCTTCTCAACACCAAATACAGCTTCATTAAATTTTAGAGGTAACTCTATCTCAAAATCTAAATTATATTTCTCGTTGTCTCTCTTTCTTCTTCTACCACTTCCAAAGAATCCTGAATCCCCAAACATGGAGTTAAATATATCCATAATATCATCCATGTTTTGACTTCTAAATCCACTACTCCTACTATGTCCTTCAAGTCCAGCTTTACCATATCTATCATATATGGCTCTCTTCTCTCTATCACTCAACACTTGATAAGCTTCATTTATAATCTTAAATCTCTCTTCGGCCTCTTTATCTCCCGGATTTCTATCGGGGTGATACTTCATAGCCAATTTTCTATAAGATTTTTTTAGCTCTGCTTCAGAACAGTCTCTGCTAACCTCTAAAGCTTCATAGTAGTCAAGTTCTGTCATATTTGTTATCTCCAAAAATTTAAATTAAACGAATTTTAGCATATTTTTATTATAAGTGACTTTTATCAATCTAAATATCTTAAGGTAATATAAGTTTTATATATTTTCTATTATAATTAATCAAATAAAATAGTTAATCATAAAAGGGAAATATAATGCAAAATGTAATAAAAATAGTTGCTATAGTCACTATTATATCCAATTTCCTCTTAGCAGATACAGTATTAATTAAGGGGGAGAGAGAGCAGAGTGATATTGACTATATGCCATCAAATGATGTGAATGATACAGTTGAGATTCCACAGGACCCAACTCCATTTTCAAAACAGGCAGAGTATATGTCAAGGGAAGAGCAACTCGAATATGATAGGCAATATAATGAGAAGTTTTTTGAGCCTTGGACTCTATCCAATATGGGATTAAGTGAGGGAGAAAAGAAATGGCAATTTATGTTTGCTAAAAGACGAATGTATAGGAGAGATGGAACGAAAATTCCAAAAAAATGGTTTAAACAAGAGATTGAAAACTCAAATTTTAAAGCTTATGAGTCTATAAATAGAGATGGTATTGTAATAAAACACTCAGATTTAAAACTATACCCTACAGATGAGGAGTTTTATTATAATGTTCATAAACCGGGAGAGGGATTCCCATTTGATTATAATCAAAATAGCTCCGTCTATATAAATACACCTATACATATCTCCCACTACTCAAAAGATAAAAAGTGGGCATTTGTAAAGACAGCATTCGCTTTTGGTTGGATAAAATTGGAGAATATAGCATTTGTAACGCCACAATTTAAAGAGAAGTTTCAAACGGATAGATTTGCTATTACAACAACCGATAATCTAAAACTTATAGATGATGGAAAAGAGATTTCACTTATTAAACTTGGCACAATTTTTCCTATGAATGTGGAGACAAATGAGTATTTTGTGGCTCTTAAAGATGAAAAGGGGTATGCCTATATGAAGAGGGTTATACCTCAAGATGTTAATCTTATTGTAAAAAAACCGATAAAATTCAACCAATTCAATATAGCATATATAGGTAAACAGTTAATAGGAGAGCCTTATGGGTGGGGTGGAAAACTGCAAACGAGAGACTGCTCCACATTTACAAGAGATTTTTTTGCACCATTTGGGATATATCTTCCAAGAAACTCAAAACAGCAAGCAGAGAGTGGAGACTATCTATCATTGAAAGGTATGAGTAAGGAGGAGAAAAAGGAGACAATATTAAGATATGGAAAGCCTTGTCGCTCTCTTCTGGTGCTACCCGGACATGTCACAATATACTTAGGAGAAAAGAGTGGACAACCAATCATTATGCATGACTATTGGGGAGTTAGATTAAAAGATGGAACTAAAAGAGTTCTGGGGCGTTCTGTAATTACTACTACTGAAATTGGGAAAGAGTTACCAGATGTTAAAGAGAAAAGTATGCTTATAAATACAATTAAGGGGTTGGTCAATTTTTAAAATATAACTTAATTTTTTCTTAAACTTATTCTATATATTTTTAAG
>JALWZK010000003.1 GCA_027002665.1 Campylobacteraceae bacterium
CCATTATGACAGTAGAAGAAGAGATAGAAGAGTTAAAATCAGATTATATAATATGTCAATGTTATGAAGTATCTTTTGGAGATATTATGGAAGCTATTGAGAATGGTTGTAAGAGTGTAGAGGAGATTATGCACCAGACCCATGCAGGTTATGGTTGTGAGAGATGTTTATCGAGAAGAGATGATGCTAATGGAGATAGAGATATTCATATTACCGAAATATTAGAATATAGTAAATCTAAAATATAATTTATTTGATACTCCTATCGGGTGTTAAAACTATTTTTGATAAAATTATCACCTTAAAAGGATTATTGTGAAGATAGCATTTATAGGTGATATTGTAGGCAGACCCGGTAGGCAGATGATACGGGAATATCTTAGAGAGATTAGAAAAACATATAATATAGATTTAGTAATAGCAAATTATGAAAATGTATCCCATGGATTTGGTATAACTAAGAAGAATGCAGATGAGCTATTCAGTTACGGTATAGATATTATGACAGGGGGAAATCACTCATGGGATAAAAAAGAGATATTTAAAATGTTTGAAGATTATCCCCTAATCCGTCCCATTAACTATCCAGATAAATCTGCTGGAAATGGTCTAATTGAGCTTAATGTTTTAGATAAGAGAGTTGTAATTATAAATGTTATGGGAAACTATACAATGCCAATAAGTGATAACCCATTTACCAAAATAGATAGTGTAGTAGATAATTTAATAGAGAGTGGAATAGAACATATTATTATAGATTTTCATGCAGAGGCAACAAGTGAAAAGTATGTAATGTTACATCTATTAAAAGATAGAGTATCGGCCATATTTGGAACGCATACCCATATTGGAACAGATGATTTAATGGTTGTAGATGGGTGCTGTTATGTAACTGATGTCGGTTTAACAGGGTGTAGAGACCAAGTTATCGGTATGGATAAGAGGATACCAATGGAGAAGTTCTTAACAGGGATTGGTAGCCATCTCGATATTCCTAAGAGGTGTAAAAAGATATTTCAACTAATACTATTTGAGTTAGATAACAATGGCAGGACGATAAAAGCTGAAAAAATTAAAATATATGATAATAATAAAGTTTATAAAACTAATGCCATAGTAGAGCAATATTAACATAATTTAGCTATAATCACAGCAATAAATAATACCTATATTAAAAGGATAAAATTTGCAAGGTAAAGTTTGGAAATTTGGCGATAATATCGATACAGATTTAATTATTGCAGCAAGATATTTAAATACCAGTGAGCCTACGGAATTGGCAAAACATATAATGGAGGATGCCGACCCAGAGTTTGTCTCAAAGATGAGTTATGGAGATATTATTGTAGCTGGTGAAAATTTTGGGTGTGGTTCAAGTAGAGAACATGCACCAATAGCCCTAAAAGCGGCAGGTATTTCGGCTGTTATTGCACCCACATTTGCAAGAATTTTTTATAGAAATGCCTTTAATATGGGTTTACCCATATTTGAGCTTAAAGAGGTTGATGAGATTGATGAGGGTGACACCATAAGAGTAGATATGGCAAATGGAGAGATTATTAATATCTCAAAAGCTAAAAAGTATAAATTTACACCAATTCCAGAGTTTATGCAGGAGTTAGTTGATGCAGGTGGACTTATTAACTTTGCAAAACAGGAGATAGCAAAAAGGGAGGAGGCGTAACTACTATGGATAGATACTATAGAATAGGTATTATTAAAGGTGATGGAATTGGTCCAGAGATAGTTGATGAGGCTATAAAAGTTTTAGATGCACTCTCTGCTAATATGGGATTTCATTTAGAGTATCATGAGATGCTATTGGGTGGTTCAGCCATTGATGAGACAGGAGTTCCACTTCCAGAAGAGACTATTAATGGTGTAAAGAGATGTGATGCTGTCCTATTTGGTGCGATTGGTGGACCTAAATGGGATAACTTAGAGCGACACTTAAGACCGGAGAGTGGACTTTTGGGTTTACGAAAAGAGATGGGGACTTTTGCAAATCTCAGACCTGCAATAGTATATGATGAGTTGGTAAATGCCTCAACACTCAAACCCAATATTGTTAAGGGTGTTGATATTATGGTAGTTCGTGAATTGACAGGTGGGATATATTTTGGAGAACCGCGAGAGCTATTAGAGGATAGAGCCTATAACACTATGGCATATAGTAAAGGTGAGGTGGAGAGAATTGCAAGGGTAGCTTTCGATATAGCAATGAAGCGAACTCAGAGAGTCTGCTCTGTGGATAAGGCAAATGTGCTTGAGGTTAGTCAATTTTGGAGAGATACTGTGATTGAGGTATCAAAAGATTATCCAGAGGTGGAGCTAACCCATATGTATGTCGATAATGCGGCAATGCAGTTAATTAGAGAGCCAAAACAGTTTGATGTTATCTTAACAGGGAATATATTTGGAGATATATTATCAGATGAGGCGAGTATGCTTAGTGGCTCTATTGGACTTTTACCAAGTGCTAGTATTGGTGAGGGTGTTGGACTCTATGAGCCAATCCACGGTTCAGCTCCAGATATTGCAGGTCAAGGAATCGCAAACCCACTTGCTACAATCTCAAGTGCCTCTATGATGTTAAAGTATGCTCTTGGTGAAGATGAGGCATCAAAAAAGATAGATAATGCAATTAAAAAAGCCCTATCAATGGGATACAGAACCCCCGATTTAAGTGCTTATGATGCAAAAGAGATATGTTCATCTTCTGAAATGGGTGATATTATCGCTAATTTTGTATCTAAATAGAGAAAAAAGCTATATAACTATATAGCTTTAACTACTCCTATCCTCTTAAGTCATATATAAGATTAAATAAGATAACTATAATAG
>JALWZK010000004.1 GCA_027002665.1 Campylobacteraceae bacterium
GGATTAGCTACATTTATACAATTATCTTTAATTCATTCTATTCAATCTCAATCACTATCTTCACAAATATCTCAAATATTGTTTTTATTAAAATCAAGTTGATCTTTATTTTGAATACCTAAACAATTATCACATTTATCTCATACTCAATCTTTATCTGAATCTTTTTGATCAAAATTAGAAATTTTTCTACAATTATCTTCTCAATTTATTATTCAATCTAAGTCATCATCATTATCTGCTATTTTTTTTCTTTCATAATCACATTTATCACCAAATCAATTTTTGTCTTCATCTTTTTGAGAAGGATTAAAAAGCTCACAATTATCACATTTATTACCAATTCAATCTCACTTTTCAAATGGAGTAATTAAAGCTGTCCATAAAAATAGTAATTTTTTTGATGATAATCCACTACTGGCATTTGCAATATTCTCGATAGTTGTTATCATAATATTTAAAGCATTTATAGCTGAAGGAGGCAGTAATCTCAGTAGTTTTATGGGAAATCCACAGATTAGAAAGACAGAGCATGTAAAATATTCTGATATAAAGAGATATATTAGAGAAAATAGAGTTAGTTCTGTTAAAATTACAAATAGCACTATTGAGGCGATAGATAAGAGTGGAAGAGTTAGATATGTAGCGGGTAATATTCCCGCATTCGATGATAAACTTATCCCATTATTAGAAGATAAAAATATCACCTATGAGGGTAGAATTGGAGAGGGAATAATCTCTCAACTTATTAGTATGCTCTTACCAATATTTATCTTCTTTGCCATTTGGTTATTTATTGCTAAGAAGATGAGTAAAGGAATGGGTGGAATACTTGGTGCGGGAAAATCGGATAAACTTATAAATTCAGAGAGACCGAATGTAAAATTTGATGATGTTCAAGGTGTCCAAGAGGCAAAAGATGAGGTTGTTGAGATAGTCGATTTTCTTAAGTATCCAGAGAGATATATTGAGCTTGGTGCAAAAATTCCCAAAGGATTACTTCTTGTAGGACCTCCGGGAACAGGTAAAACACTTTTGGCAAAGGCAGTAGCCGGAGAGGCTGAAGTTCCCTTCTTCTCTGTAAGTGGTTCTGGATTTATTGAGATGTTTGTCGGAGTTGGTGCGAGTCGGGTGAGAGACCTATTTGAACAGGCAAAGAGAAACGCTCCATCTATTATATTTATTGATGAGATTGATGCCATTGGAAAGTCTCGTGTAAGTGGGGGACAGATGGGTGGAAATGATGAGAGAGAGCAGACTCTAAATCAACTCCTCGCAGAGATGGACGGCTTTGGTTCAGATACACCGGTTATTGTTCTGGCCGCAACAAATAGACCGGAGACACTCGATGCCGCCCTACTTAGAGCAGGACGATTTGATAGACAGGTCTTAGTCGATAAACCGGACTATGCAGGACGACTTGCAATATTAAAGGTTCATGCAAAAGATGTCAAACTTGATGAGTCTGTCGATTTGGAGGTTGTTGCAAAACAGACGGCTGGACTTGCAGGGGCAGACTTAGCAAATATTATAAATGAGTCGGCACTACTTGCAGGTAGAGCAAATAAGAAGAGTATAGAGCAGTCCGATTTACTGGAAGCTATCGAGAGAGCATTTGTTGGATTGGAGAAGAAAAATAGAAAAGTATCCGATATAGAGAAGAAAATTGTAGCATATCATGAGAGTGGACATGCACTTATGGCAGAGCTTACAGAGGGGGCTACTAAGGTTACTAAGGTATCTATAATCCCAAGAGGTCTGGGTGCATTGGGATATACTCTACATCTACCAGATGATGAGGATAGATTTTTAAAACAGAAACATGAACTTTTGGCTGAAGTAGATGTGCTTCTTGCTGGACGAGCTGCCGAAGAGATATTTTTGGGTGAAATTTCCACAGGTGCAGGTAATGACCTCGATAGAGCAACAGCTATAATAAAAGATATGATTTCTGTATATGGAATGAGTGATGTTGCAGGATTAATGGTGCTGTCACGAACTCAAAGCTCATTCTTAGGTGGTGGAATGGTATCCAATGATTATAGCGAGAAGTTGGCTGAAGAGATAGATATCTATATTAAACAGACACTTAATGAGAGATATGAATTTGTAAAGGAGACTTTAAGTAACTATCGTGGAGCTATTGAGAAGATGGCGCAAGTTCTACTTGATGTGGAGGTTATTGAGGGTAGCTTGGTTAAAGAGATTATTAAAGAGTATAGAGAGGAGAACGGCATCTAATTTTTAACTCCAACCATACTCATAAATCTACCACTACACCCATTCTCTCTTCTATATGAAAAAAAGGCATCAACTCTACAAGAGGTGCATATATTACTTAACTCAATATTATCTTGAGTTATCCCAATACTCAATAGCTGTTGATAATTTATTAGAGGCAAATCTAACATATACTTATCTCCTTTTTTATCAAAAGGGTTTTGATAATTGGTAAAATATTTCGCTACGCTCCAATCAACCTCATAACAACATCTGCCAATGGAGGGAACAATTCCTGCTATAATATCTTTTGGATTTGAGCCAAATTCATCTCTAATCTTTTTAACAGTTTTAATAACTATCTCCTCTTTAGTTCCTCTCCAACCTGCATGTATAGCAGAAGCTATTTTTAGTTTTCTATCAAATAGTAAAATTGGAACACAATCGGCAGTTAAAATAGTTAAAATTACCCCTTTTTGATTAGTAATTAGTGCATCACAATCTCTAATAGCCTCTCTTTCACTTCTCCAACCAATATCTTTTCTAATAGATATTATAGCTATATTGCTACTATGTGTCTGATTTGCTACTACAAAGTGCATATTGGGG
>JALWZK010000005.1 GCA_027002665.1 Campylobacteraceae bacterium
TTATTAATACTTCTTGAATATGCAAAAAAGAATAATTTTGAATTACCTCTTGATAAAAAAATGTATTCCCCCATAAATTATCTAGAAAAGAAAGGAGCATCATAATGAAATGGTTACTAATAGTATTATTTAGTATAAATCTATATGCAGAGGATAATCCAAGTTTTATTTTAACTGATAGTCAAGGTAATCAACTTCATGTTAGAGATACAAAAAATGGTCTTATTTTTAAAGAGCATAAAAATGCAGTCCTATTGACAATGTTTGGACATAACTGTCCTCCATGTATAGAAGAGATACCAGAGTTTATTGAGCTTACTAATAAGTATGGTAATAAATTATCAATTATATCTATGGAGGTTCAAGGCTATAATAGTGAGCAGGTAGAGGCATTTAGAAAAGCTAATGGGATTAACTATACCCTTTTATCTGGAAATGATAATATCGATTTTGTGAGACATATCGTTCAGAGGTCGGGTTGGAAGGGTGCAATTCCATTTATGATTGCTATAGATAAATATGGTGAGGTGCAAGTTGTTCAAGCTGGACTTTTTAAAAAGAGTTCATTAGAGGATTTAATTAAAATTCTAAATAAGTAATATTTTAAGGAATTACTAATGAAAAAAGACACTATAATATCAGGATTTTTCATAGCGACCATAATACTATTTAATGCAGGTTGTATCTCAAAAAAAATTACAGCAAATAAACCTCCTTCTAATATAATTAAAAATAGTGTAAAGCAAGATAAAAATCCTGATATAGAGTGTAATGATGATTTAACTAAGAAAAAATCTGATTGTGATAGAGGAACTATCTCTGAAAGTGATTTAAAAAATGTCCCAAAAGAGGGAGAGGTTCACTCTCTGACGAGTATTAGAGGTAAAAAAATTCATATTAAAGAGAGACCAAGAGGTTTTATATTTCCAGAATATAAGGGTAAGATTATTATCTTAGAGATGTTTGGAAAAGATTGCCCTCACTGTTTAAAGCAGTTGCCGACCATAGAGAAAATTCGTCGTAGGTATAGAGGAATATTAGAGGTAATTGCAATACAGGCTCAAGATAGAATGGATAGATTGACGGCAAAAAACTACATCAATGGACATCGAATTAGATACCCAATAATTGAAGGGGAAGATGCTACAAACTTACAATATTTTATACAAAAGACTTATGGTTGGAGAGGAATACTCCCCTACATATTAGTAATTAAAGATGGTATAACAGAGTTTGCCTATTCTGGAGAGGTTGATTACTCTGAATTGGAAAAAGATATAGACTCTATTCTATAGAAGATTTTTTAAATCCTCTATTGTAATCTCTCTCTGAGAAGCTGATTTACCTTTTTAGGATTCGCAGAGCCTCTACTTGCCTTCATAACCTGCCCTACGAAAAAGCCTATTAGTTTTACTTTACCTGCTCTATACTCTTCTACTTTATCTTGATGTTTAGATAATATATCATCAATAATCTGTAGGATAGCTCCATCATCACTAATTTGAGCCAATCCCATACTCTCTATTAACTCGTCAATATCCCTATCCTCCTCCATAAGCACATTTAAAATATCCTTAGCAGCTTTTCCATTGATAGTGCCACTATCTATCTTAGATACAAGCTCTCCAAGTTTTTTACCGCTTACAGGCGATTCTGTAATAGAGTATCCACTCTTATTAAGTCGTCCAAGTAGTTCTGTATTTAACCAATTTACAGATGTCATAGGAGATGCACCACTCTTTAACATCTCTTCAAAGAATTGTGCTAACTCTTTATCGGAAGAGATAATTAGAGCATCAACTTTTTTTATTTTCAACTCATTTACATATCTCTTTACCTTAGCATCTGGAAGTTCAGGCATCTCTTTCGCCTCTGCTATCATCTCATCTGTTACAATTAGAGGTCGTAAATCGGGGTCTGGGAAGTATCTATAGTCGGACGCCTCCTCTTTTCCTCTCATAGATTTAGTAACTCCCCTATCTGTATCCCATAATCTTGTCTCTTGGATTATCTCATCTCCATATATTCCATCTTCATAAGCTTCGATATGTCTCTGAACTTCATAATTTATGGCAGATGCTACAAATTTAAATGAGTTGATATTTTTAATCTCTACTCTTGTTCCAAACCTCTGCTGTCCTTTTGGTCGAACTGATACATTTACATCACATCTAAATGAACCCTCCTGCATATTGGCATCGCTAATATCCAAATACCTAACAATAGAGTGGAGTTTTTTAAGATAGGCAACGGCCTCATCTGCACTTCTCATATCAGCTTCACTCACAATCTCCATAAGTGGAGTTCCTGCTCGATTTAAATCAACCTTAGAGATATTCCCATCATGTATATTTTTACCAGCGTCAGCCTCAAGATGAGCCTGAGTTATACCAATTCTCTTTTTACTCCCATCTTTTAAATCGATAAAAAGTTCTCCATTTTGAACTATGGGTCTATATAGTTGTGTAATTTGATAGGCAGAGGGGCTATCTGGATAGAAGTAACTCTTTCTATCAAAATTTGAGATATGGTTTACAGTTGCATTGACTGCATATCCAAACCTCATGGCCTTAATAACAGCCTTTCTATTTACTACAGGTAAGGCTCCCGGTAAAGCAAGACATGTTGGGCAGGTGTTTATATTCTGTTGTTCTGCAAAACTTGTGGGACATGAGCAGAAGAGTTTTGTTTTTGTATTTAATTGAACATGAACCTCAAGTCCAATAACTGTTTCAAACATTGGATAAACCTTTTTTAATATATATAGATTAAATTTTTTTTAGTGTATTATAT
>JALWZK010000006.1 GCA_027002665.1 Campylobacteraceae bacterium
ATTTCTTAGATAAACTAAAAGTCTTCTATTATACTCCGATGCAACAATATTTTTACATGAGAAATGTAAACCTTATACAACTTAGGACTGCAAAAGTAAATTTTTATAAAAAGTGGTCAGTTCGACGATATAATCTATTAAGTTTTAAGATTTTAAGAAAAAAAAGTAACTATATAGATGTTCAAACAGTTGTAAGATGGAGATTGAAAAATAGATATGAGAGTAGTTCTGGAGTAGATATTCAAAAGGTAAGATTAGTTCCAACGAATGGGGAGTTTAAAGTTCTTGCTATTAAAAACCTCAAACATATAGTTGATACAGATGAGATAATATGGAAAGAGGTTAATAGTAGCACCTCTATATCTTCAGATAGTAATATTATAACAAGAGATAAACAGTTCTATATAAAAGTTGGTAGTTTCTTCTCAAATCCAAATAGAAACTATCTTGAGAAAATTTTACAAAATGGATTTCACTATATTATTAAAGAGGTTATGCAAGATGGAGCTATAATTAAGAGAGTATATATAGGTCCATATAATACAAGTGATGAAGTAGAAAAAAATTTAAAAACTGTTAGAGAGAAGATTAATCGAAATGCCTATATCCAGAGCTTTTGATTAAATCTTAACTCTATATATCACCGCATACATAAGTGGCACAAAATATAGATTTAAAATGGTAGCCCATGCAACTCCAAAACCTAAGCTAATTGCCATTGGTTGGAGTATCAGAGCTTGACCTGAAGCGAAAAAGATTAATGATGATAACCCTATAACAGTTGTAATTGAGGTTAAGAGAATGGGTCTCAATCTCCGTATTGCGAGAGTGACCAACTCTTTACGATTCTTAGTCCCCTTTATAAAACTTAACATAATAAGTCCATCATTTACAACAACTCCAGCCAACCCAATAATTCCCATGACTCCGGGTAGTGTTAAGTTAATTCCCATAATTTTAGTTCCAACCAAAACACCAAAAATTGATAGAGGTATTATTGAGATAATTATGAGAGGGTCAATAACTGAATTAAAGAGCCAAACTAAGGTTATAAATATTAAAAATATGGCAATAATCCCAGCTTGAGCCATATCTCTTTTTACTCTATTATTCTCCTTCTCCTCACCCTTAATTACAATTTTTATACCTTGAGATTTTAAATTTTCTAAAAGAGGTTTTAGCATCTTCATAACATCATTTGCTACTACCTTTTTACTATCGACTCTTGCAAATACAGAATAGACTCTATCTCCATTCTCTTTAAATATTCTCACAAAACTCTTCTCATAGATAAAATCACACACATCTTTAACTTTAATCTCTCTCCCGTCAGGTGTGGTTACTCTAAAATTAGCAATGCTATCTCTGCTATCTTTATATCTATCCTCAATTTTAATTCTAATTAACCCATCACTATTAAATGCCTTTGCATACTCCCCTTTAAAGAATGAGCCTCTAAGAGCTGATGAGATATACCCTTCACTAAGTCCAAGAGATTGTCCATACTCATTAACTCTCAATTTAAGCTCCATCTCCCCCTCATTTGCATTATCCGATATATCGCGAACACCATCTATCTTAGATAATTTATCCTCAATTAATCTTATTGCACTCAATATCCTATTTTGATTATTAGTTACAAATCCAATCTCTATATCGTGTCCTACTATTCCTGTCTGTTGAGCAAATATATTAAACTCTTCAAATACCTTTTTATTATCTATCTTATAATCTTTTACTCTCTTTAAAATATTATCTTGAATATCTTTTACCAACTCTTGAGCCTTTTTCTCCCTTATCATATCACTACCATCATACTCTAATGAGAAGAGAGGATTTATATATCTATCAAAAAAGTTCTCCGGAGCCTTCTCATGCAGATTAATAAAGATTTGAAAGAGATTTTCACCTGTTTCCACTGTCTGGTCTTCATTCATTCTATAACCGATAACAGATGTAATTGAATCGACACTCTGCTTATCTATATTTTTTAATAATTCTTTCTCCACTATCTCTACAAACTTCTCCGTCTCCTCAAGCTTATAGTTAATATTGACTTTCCCATTAATATATAGCTGTTGGACATCAAACTCTGGAAATAGTTGAAACTTAGTAACCTTTAGCATACTCACAGTTCCAAATATAATAGCTCCAACTAAGAGAGATAGGGAAACCCACTTAAATCTTAATAGAGAGGTTAAAATTCTACTGTATATACTATACATAGCTTCCCAAAATAGATTCTTTTCACTCTGAACTTTATGGATTTTTCCAATAGAGAAGAACTCTTTCGCATGAAGTGGAAGAAAATAGAAGGCTTCAAATAGAGAACTAAGTAGTAAGATAGTAATCATAACAGGTAAAACTCTCATAAATATCCCCATTTTTCCACTCATAATTAAGAGAGGTAAAAATGCAAATATGGTAGTTAGAGTAGATGCTACAACAGCAGGAAACATCTCAATAGAGCCATCTATGGAGGCTTGTCGTGGAGATTTCCCCATCTCCAAGTGTCGATAGATATTTTCAGCTACCACAATCGCCTCATCGACCAACATACCAAGAGCAATTAATGCCCCAAGTAGTGTTAGCATATTTAGACTATATCCAATCATCTCGGCAAAGATTATTGTAATCATAAAGGAGGTTGGAATCCCAAGTCCAACAACTATAGCTATACGAAAATTTAGAGTTAAAAAGAGTGATAATATAACTAAGATAAGTCCAAATAGAATATTTGAAGATACTAGATTTAGACGATTTTTTATCCAGATAGATGTATCTGTATATGAT
>JALWZK010000007.1 GCA_027002665.1 Campylobacteraceae bacterium
CTGTTATCTTCTCTATCTCTTTTAAACTCAAATTTTCTAAAACAATATGAAAGGAGATAAAGTTATGATTAGAGCTTGGTTTATATATATGTAAATCATGATAATCCATATTGATAATTTTATCTAACTGCTCTTTTGAAATATCTATTATATTGATATCCATTAGGGATAAAAAGCTCTTTTTTAATAGAGGATAAGAGTGTTTTATAATATATAGAGAGAAGAGAATTGTAAGAATACTATCTATATAATAAATCTCAAAATAGTAGATAAAGATACCGGCAACCACAACTCCAATAGATATTAAAGCATCACTTAACATATGTAGATAGGCAGATTTGATATTAATATCCTCTTTATTATGATGATTGGAATGGTTATGTCCACTACAACTATGAATAGCCATAGAGTTTAAAATATAGGCACTAACTCCATTGGCAATAGTTGCAATAGTTCCAACCCCAATCATATAGATAGGTTCAATAGTTTCAGGATTAAAAAATCTATTTATAGCCTCATAAATCATATAGAATATAGCTATAAATAGAAATAGACTATTTACAAATCCAGCCATCATCTCTGCCTTTAAAAATCCAAATGTGTATTTAAAGGTAGCCTTCTTTGCTTCCAATCGTAAAGCTATATATGTAATTATAATTGCAATTATATCTCCTACATTATGTAGAGCATCGGCAATTAGAGCAAATGAGTTTGATATTAAACCAAAACCTATCTCACCAACTATTATTATCATATTAAAGATAATAATTAATGCTATTTTCTTCTCTCTACTCATAGAATAATCCCTTTATATAGTATAGTGGGGTATAGTATATTAAATTGGCTTAGAAAATTATTAAAAAACTATCAACATTTAATAATAATACTATTAGTTGTCAATTCTATAAGTCTATTATTATTTAATGAATTAACAATTTTCTCAATATTCCTATTAAAAAGTTCTAATTTCAGGGTCGATTGTAATTCTATTTAATAAATTTTGCATAAATATCCTTTTTAAATCTATTATATCATAAAACCTAATTATTAGTAAAATCTTCTTCTACTCTTTATATAGCATTTTTCGCATATTGAAAATCTATATGTAAAGTCCAAAACTTTACCGCATCTATTGCATTTCTTAACAAAACTACCCTGCTTTAGAGACTCCTCAATAAATCTATTTAGTTTTTCTCGAGCCTCTATAGCCTTTTTTGTATCTTTAAAGTGTTCAGGAAACTTAAAAGATAACCAGAGATATAGAGAGATTTCTCTAACTCTATCTTCTGCCTCTAACATCATCTCATTTGTCTGTGCAAATTTTGGTAGTCTATTTGGTGGAATATATCTAACCTGCTTATCTTGTTCCAACTCTTTAATATAACGGTGAAATACAGCCTCAATATATGGTGAAGAGATGGGAGCGGGAGCAGATGATAGATAGTATTTTGTCTTTAAATCGAACTCATAATTATCAACAATTTCAGCAATTTCTAATGATGAGTCTATATTTCCTGCAATAAATGGTCCCTCAAACTCCATATTATCGGCAAAAAAGTTTAATATAGTGGATAGATTGTTGGTCTCTAAAATCTCACCAATTAAGATAATATGCTCTAAGGTTGCCATAACTGAAAATGGTAATTCAATCTGTTTTAATCGACTATTCAGTTTGGACTTTATACTCTTTAGACTATATCTATCCAATGCTCCAATATATCCAACCTCTTCAAATCCATATCTTCCAGCTCTACCAGATATTTGATGAACCTCTATTGGATATAGCTCCCTTCTCCTTAATCCATCAAATTTTTCATCCTTAGAGAATATTAGAGTCTTTATAGGTAGATTTAAACCCATTGAGATAGCGTCGGTAGCTACCAATATATCACTCTCCCCCTCTCTAAATCTTCTTGCCTCCTCTCTCCTAACTTCGGGAGATAGATTTCCATAGACTACAGATACTCTATACTTTTTTGATAATTGATGTTTTAGAGCTAAGACATCTCTCCTTGAAAAGGCTATAATCGCCGTCCCCTTCTCAATACCATCTATATCCGTTGGTGTTGATAGAACTTTTAACTCATTTTTTCTCTCAAAATTAACTACTCTTAGAGGCTCATTTAAATATTCACACAACTTCTCTACTGCACTAACTGCATTTGGTGAACCTGTCAATATTACTTTTTTGGCAGGAACACCAATTAGAGCATTTGCCCACGCCCAACCTCTATCTCTATCATCTATCATCTGTATCTCATCAATAACTGCAATATCCACCTCAACAGAGCTATTCATCATCTCTATTGTTGAAGAGATATGGGTTGAGTCCTCATCAATAATCTCCTCTTCACCTGTAATTAATGATACATTCACACCCTCATCTTTTAACTTCTCATACCCTTCAAGTGCCAATAGTCTAAGAGGAGCCAGATAGTAACCCGTCTCTGCATCTTTTAACTCTTTTAGAGCTTGATATGTCTTTCCACTATTGGTTGTTCCCACATGAAATATAATCTCTCGCTTTAACTCTCTTGCTAATGGGTAGAGCAGTTTAAAATCTCTAATACTCTTCGCCAGAAGCTCCTCTTTTCGCTTTCTCTCCTGTATAGGGGTTATATAGTCTAAAAAGTGATATATAACTCTCCTCTCAACCTTATCGGTCAATTTTAAATTCCCTGTAGTATCTATATATCTCTCTACATATTTTAATATGAGATTCTCTACTATATTATTATCTATATTTAAGCCCCTACTTAGTTGATATAGCTCACTTTTTAACTCATCTATAT
>JALWZK010000008.1 GCA_027002665.1 Campylobacteraceae bacterium
AACAAAAAGGATATAAAATGAAAACTTTAACAGCCATAATTTTACTTTTAACTACATCAATAACTATAAATGCTACAACAACAGACCTATATACTCATGCTAGAGAGGTTAGACTCAAATCATACTTTAACCAAAAAGATGTTAAAAATGGTTCTAAAAAACTATTTTTTGCTATGAGAGGTGCAAAAAATGGAAATCCAAGAGCAGAATTAGACTTAGCTAAGATATATGCTATAGGAAAAGAGGTCAAAAGAGATGAGAGAAAAGCTTTCTATTGGTTTCATAAATCAGCCCTCGCTGGAAATGTAGAGGCTAAATACTATATGGGAGTTAGTTTTCTTCAAGGAAGAGGTGTAAAGAGAGATATTCATCTTGCTCGATACTGGTTTAAACAGGCAGCCAAAGCTGGTCATCAGAGAGCTATATATAATCTATCAAAAATTGAGCAATCTCTCTTTAAAACTAATGGATATAAAAATTACTACAGTAAAAGATAGTTTTTAATAAATCTAAAAAATCTATATTAATTGATAAAAATATCAATTAATAACTTAGTCACTCTTGATAACGAATATGGTATTATTTCGCTAAGTAAATAGAATGGAGCATATAATATGAATTTTGCAAACCTTTTTTCTAGCATGATAGGTAATAGAAATAATACAGAAAATGAACAGAGTAACTGGATAAAGTGTCCCAAGTGTTTAGCTCTAATGTATTATAAAGAGGTTGAAGCTAAGTGTAATGTTTGTCCAAAGTGTAATCATCATTTCAGAATTAATGCAACAAAAAGAGAGTTATATCTATGTGATAAAGATAGTTTTGTAGAGCATGATAGTAATCTTGCCCCTATTGACCCTCTAAAATTTGTGGATAAGAAGAGTTATAAAAAGCGATTGGAAGAGGCAAAATCTAAAACAGGTAGAACCTCAGCTGTTGTGGCTGGAAGTTGTAAAATTAATGGAATTGAGGTTGAGTTAATTATATTTGACTTCTCATTTATGGGTGGAAGCTTAGGTTCTGTAGAGGGAGAGAAGATAGTAAGAGGTATAAATCGAGCTATTGAAAAGAGGTGTGGATTTATAATAGTCTCTGCGAGTGGTGGTGCAAGAATGCAAGAAAGCACATTTTCTCTACTTCAAATGAGTAAAACATCAGCCGCACTAAATAGACTTCATAATGCAGGATTACCTTTTATATCTGTCTTAACCGACCCAACTATGGGGGGAGTTAGTGCATCATTTGCAATGTTGGGAGATATTATTATGGCTGAACCGGGAGCCTTAGTCGGTTTTGCGGGGCAGAGAGTTATTAAGCAGACAGTTGGAGTTGATTTACCCGAAGGATTTCAACGCTCTGAGTTTCTATTGGAGCATGGATTGATTGATATGATTGTAAATAGAAATGAGATGAAAGATACAATATCTGGACTTTTAAAACTATTCTTAGAAGATAATCCAAGAATAACTCCACCAACAGATAATAAAATAGAGCAAGAGCAAATAGAAGAGAATAGAGAAGAGGATAGTTAAATTGAAATGATATATGCCCTCTTAGATAGAGATACCCTTTTAAAAAGAGGTATATCTCTAAGATATATTTCAGAGAAAATTGAAAAATTAAATGTTCCAATCGCACAATATAGAGATAAGTTTGGTAGTTTAGAAGAGAAGATAGAAAATTTAAAAACTATAAAGAGATATTTCAGTGGCAAACTTATAATTAATGATACAATAGAACTTATTGATTATGTTGATGGAGTTCATCTTGGACAAGAGGATATAAGAGAGTTTAGTAGAGATTTAAAAGAGGCAGTATATCTTATTAGAAAGAAAATAGATAGAAAAATCTTAGGACTCTCAACACATAATAGAGCAGAGATATTAGAGGCAAATAGTCTTGATTTAGACTATATTGGACTCGGTGCATATAGAGCAACTTCTACAAAAAGAGATGCAGAAGTTATAGGAAAAGATATTTTTAAACTAATAAAACTTTCAAAACACCCTATCGCTATTATTGGTGGAGTTAAAATTAGTGATACCTTTCCCAGAGAGGTTAAATATAAGGTTATAGGTTCTGATTTATATGAAAAAGATAATATATGGCGAAAGCAACTTTAAAAAAGTAAAGATAAATAATAACTATCTATATATAGACAAAACCCAACATATAGAGAAATTAGAGAGGCTTAACGAGAGTTTTCTAATATTTTTACGCCCAAGAAGATTTGGAAAATCTCTATTTATCTCCACTTTACAATACTACTATGATGAAAATTCAGCTCATGAGTTTGAAGCTATATTTTATGACACCTATATTGGTAAAAATCCAACTCCTCTAAAAAGTAGTTATAGAATTTTGTTTTTTGAGTTTTCAGGAATAGAAGTAGAGCAAAAAGATATTAAAGAGATAAAAAAGAGTTTTAGAGTCAATGTCAAGGTAAGTTTAAAGCGATATTTAGATGATTATGGTTATAACTCATCAATTATAGAGCGATTAGCCAAAATTGATAATCCTGCTGATATGGTCAAAGAGTTTATGGAGATTATCAAAGATGATAAAGTCTATCTACTTATAGATGAATATGACCAATTTGCGAATGCAATACTAGCTTATAGTATGCAAGATTTCTTACAGATAGTTGGTAAAGGTGGATTTGTCCGAAGTTTCTATGAGGTAATAAAAGGAGCAACCCAAACAGGAACGGTTCAAAAGATGTTTATTACAGGAGTTACACCTATCACACTTGATAGTTTAAGT
>JALWZK010000009.1:0-7940 GCA_027002665.1 Campylobacteraceae bacterium
AGGCTCTATCAGATAATAGTTTAAAGATATATAAACTTCATCTATCCACTTCTAATAGAGATGCACCTAAATTGGATAGGATAATAGAATTGGCAAGAAAGAGAAATATAGAGATAGCCTATCACACTAAAAGAGCTTTATCATATATATCTAAAAACTCGAAGCAAGACCAAGGTGTAGCATTGGATATTATTATGAAAGGATTTCTAAATGAAGAGGAGTTTATTAAAGATTATAACTCATATAGACTATTAGCTCTCGATGGGATATCCAATCCTCAAAACTTAGGTATGATTATCCGTTCAGCTACAGCTGGAGCTATAGACGCCATTATCCTACCTACAAAAAAATCGGCTCAAATATCACCACTTGTTATAAAATCAAGTGTAGGCACAATATTTAAAATACCTATTATTAGAACCTCATCTCTACTAAATAGCCTAAAGAGATTTAAAAAAAATGGTGCAAATATATATACTCTCTCATCTTATGCAACAAATAGTTATAGAGATGAGGTTTACCCCAATAGAGTTATATTTGTATTGGGAAATGAAACAGTAGGAGTCTCCAAAGAGATAGAGGAAATATCGAATAAATCTATATCTATTCCGATGAGAAGAGGAGTAGAATCTTTAAATGTAGCAATTACTGCGTCACTTTTGGCATTTCATAGATAGTTGGTTAATAATTATTCTTTATATATCTATCAATCCCCTTAGCAATTCCCTTGGCGAGAAGAGATTGATACTTATCAGTTAATAGATTTTTTCCCTCAATGGGATTTGTTATATACCCAACCTCAACCAATATAGATGGCATTTGAGCACCAACCAATACCCAAAAGTTAGCTGTTTTAACACCACTATCATGAATTTTATATCTTTTTCTAAGATTTTTTACTATATATCTTCTAACATCTAAACCCAATTTATGAGACTCTACTATCTTTTCTCTATTGAGAAGTGATAGATAGGCATTTTTAGTATAGTAATCTTTATGTTCGAGCATTACACTATTCTCTTTTTCAGCTGCCCTCTTAGCTCTTTCAGATTTTGCTGGAGATAGATAATATATCTCAATCCCTCTAAAGAGTTTAGCTCTTCTTAGAGTTGGTGCAGCGTTTGCATGTATAGATACAAAAACATCTGCCATTTTTCTGTTTGCAAACTCTGTTCTTTTGGGGAGTTTAATAAATCTATCACTATTTCGAGTCATATAGACTCTATATCCCATATTTTCTAATTTAATTTTTACCTTTTTGGCAATATTAAATACAATATTTTTTTCAACTATGCCTTTACAACATGCTCCATTATCTTTGCCACCATGTCCTGCATCTATAACTACAATCTTTTTATCTTTTTTACCAATATTTGCAATAGTTCTACCGGATATAGAGGCATCTTGATTATCTCTTAGAGGAATTACTAAGAGATTATCCCTGTAGGCGTGTCTATTGAGAGATTTTTGTGATGATTTAATAACTACTCGCACTCTCTCACTATTATTTTGTGCTATTCTAAATGATTCTACAGTTTTATAGGTATGGTGTGATATACCTTTTCCTTTTGGGAGAGTTGCACCATATATATCATATACAAACTTTGTAGCTCCGTCGTCAGTTGGAATAGTAAAATATTTAACCCCCTCTATATTAGAGGAGAAGTATAGCTTTAGCTCTCCATTTTTTATCTCACTCTTTACAAAATAGTTATCTGCAAATATACTATTTGAAAACAAAACTATAATAAATATAATATTAAGAATAATCTTCTCCATTCATTAATTTTTCCATTAACTCCTTTACAGTTATTATCTCTTTTAGACGATAACCATTAGCACCTGTAAAGAAGAGTCCTGTATCTTTAATCCCCTCATAGGCATCGGTTAATCTATCTGCGATACAGTAACCGACCGCTTTAGCCTCAACTCCACGATTACAAGGTGTAACACAATTTGAGATACAGGCGATTTTTGGAGCTTTTTTAAGCTCAATATCTCTATGAAGTTGAGTTTTAATTCCCCTTGCAGGGTAGCCAACCGGAGATTTAAATAGTTGAATATCCTCCTTTTTAGCCTCAATAAGAGTCTGTTTTAAAACATCACTTGCGTCACACTCTACTGTTCCGATAAATCGTGTGCCCATCTGCACAGCGGTAGCACCAAGACTCAACATTTTTTCTATATCTTTGTGTTCCCAAATTCCACCTGCTGCAATAACCGGTATATCTCCCCAATTTTTAACCTCTTCAACTATGGAAGGTAGTATATTCTCTAATTGATTCTCCTCTTTAAAACAATCTTCGTATTTAAATCCTTGATGTCCACCACTCAATGGCCCCTCTACAATTACCGCATCTGGCAATCTATTATGGGTCTTTTTCCACCTTTTGCAGAGGATTTTTAAAGCTTTGGCTGTCGATACAATAGGAACCAATGCCACTTCAGGATAGTTTTTTGTGGCTTCTGGCATACTCAGAGGAAGCCCCGCACCTGTAATAATTATATTGGCACCAACTCTACAAGCATCCTCCACTACCCGCTTATAATCGGTTTGAGCATATAGAATATTACAACCAAGAGGCTTATCTCCACATATCTTTCGTGCATTATCAAATATCTCTTTTAATGCTCTATATGAGTAGAAATTAACTGCATCAACCGGTCTATTCTCTCTTCCTGCCACTTTTGCATAGGCTCTATTTTTATATACTCCCGTGCCAACAGATGATATAACACCGAGTCCACCCTCCCTACTAACACTCCCTGCCAATCTATCCCATGATATACCAACCCCCATACCACCTTGAATAATAGGCTTCTCTATGGTATATTTCCCAATTTTAAAAGATTTAAATGACACTATTTTACCTCTACTTTTGCAAATTTTCTCTTACCTACTTGCAAGATATAGTTACCCTTTTTTAAATTCATCTTCTCATCAGAGATTTTCTTCTGGTCAATTCGCACTGCACCCTGTCTTATATCTCTTCTCGCTTGTGAAGTTGATGGCTCCAACCCAGTCTCAACTAAGGCTCTACATATCCAGATACCATCTTCAACTTCAAACTCTGCCATATCTGTAGGTAGCTTATTTGATTTAAACACTTTATCAAATTCGCTCTTTGCCATAGTAGCAGACTCTTTATTATAAAATCTAATAGTTAGCTCCAATGCAAGGTTTTCTTTGACTTTTTTAGGGTGTAGTAGTCCATTCTCTACATCTTGTGACATCTTTTTTATCTCTTGTAGAGATTTATCACTCAATATCTCATAGTATCTCCACATTAGATTATCCGATATTGACATAACCTTAGCATATATCTCTTTTGGCTCTTCGGTTATACCAATATAGTTATTCAAGGACTTACTCATCTTTTGAACCCCATCAAGCCCTTCTAAGATTGGCATCATCAATATAGCCTGTTGTTTACCTACCCCATAAGCTTTCTGTAAATATCGCCCCATTAGAAGATTAAACTTCTGGTCTGTTCCACCTATCTCTATATCTGATTTTAGGACAACGCTATCATACCCTTGTAGAAGTGGATATATAAACTCCGATATAGATATACTCTTGCCACTCTTATATCTCTTCTCAAAATCATCTCTCTCTAACATTCTTGCTACATTAAATAGAGTAGTAAGCTCTACTAATCCTCTTGCACCCAACTTATCTAACCATGTAGAGTTAAATACCACCTTTGTTTTACTCTTATCTAAGATTTTAAATACCTGCTCTTGATATGTCTTAGCATTTTCTAAGATGGTATCTTTATCTAAGACTTTTCTGGTCTCACTCTTACCTGTTGGGTCACCTATTGTTGCTGTAAAATCACCTATTAGAAGTTGAACAGTAGCTCCATGTTTTTGAAAAACTCTCAACTTCTGAAGTAAAACGGTATGCCCTAAGTGTAAATCTGCACCGGTTGGGTCAAATCCTGCCTTTACACTATAGGTTGAGCCATCTCTATAAAATCTTTCAATGAGAGACTCTATTCTCTCCATATCTATAATTTCAGACACACCTCTCTGTATCTCATCTAATGCTATCTTAATATTTGACATAATTACCTCTGATTATTTATTTAATTGTAAGCGTCATTTAGACTAATAATATCGACTAATTTAAATTTTTTACTCAATTTTTCTTTTAACTTTTTACTATTTTGCTTTTTAGCCTCTATCTCTATTTTACAAAACTCTGCACTCTCACTATTTGTAATACCAAGAGAGATACTTAAAACATTTAAATCCATCATAGCCAATTTATGAAGAAGTTCCGCCAATACACCTTGACGATTTTGAAGACTAATAATGAGTTGATAACGGACAGATTTGGTGCTAACCCATGATATATATACCATAGGTTCATGGTTTAACATCTTTTTATACGCCTCTTTACAGAGTTTATGGTGAATAACTATAGTTTTATCTTCTCTATAGAATGCTACTATATCATCACCTATCTTAGGGTGACAGCAGTAGTCAAACTCAATATTCTCTATAGGTTTATTACTAATAACTTTAAAATGCTCTTTTACAAACTCTTTTGGATATTTAAAATCTCTGCTTAACTCTTTATAGTTATCTATAAATCTATCCAATACCTCTTTATATATATGTCTATTACTTGTAAGTTTATAGGCATTCTCTTTAGATTTACATATATTAAATAACATCTCAACTCTATCTGCGGGCATATCAAATAGTAGTGAGAAGATATTAACGGCACTTAGATTGTTACACTCTCTTATTCTCTGTTTACATGCGTTTTTTATCCCCTCTTTCGCTCTACTTGTCTTTACACTATCTATCCATGAGCAGTGGACGGAGGCATCTTTACCTGTAATAATTTTTACAATATCTCCATTTTTAAGAGGTGTTAATAGAAGAGATTTCTCTTTATTTATTAGAGCATATACAGCATTTTTACCAATATCGGAGTGAATTGCATAGGCAAAATCCAGAGCTACTGCATCTCGTGGCAGAGTATAGTTATCTCCAGCAGGAGAGAATACAGATATATCATCGGAGAATAAATCACCCTTTGCAAGAGCAAAAAACTCCTCTATCGACTCATCTTGATATTGCAGTGCCTCTAACCACTCTAAATTAACCTCATGTTTGGCTCTTCCACCATCTTTATATTTCCAGTGAGCCGCAATTCCGAACTCTGCGACTTTATGCATCTCATAGGTTCTAATCTGCACTTCAACAATCCCATTATCGCTAAATAGAGTTGTATGAATTGTGCTGTATCCATTCTCCTTAGGCAAAGTGATATAATCTTTAAATCTTGATATTACAGGTTTATAGTTTATATGTAAAATACCAAGAACCTTATAACAGTCAATATCCTCTTTTACTAAGATACGGATAGCGATTAAATCCAATACCTCATCAATGCCAATCCCTTTTCTCTGCATCTTCTGATACATAGAGTAGTAGTGTTTTACTCTTCCAAATATCTCAAAATCTTTCTCTTTAAATCCATTTAATACTATTAACTTCTTTATCTTCTGTATAAAGGTATTTAGTTTCAGTTTTAAGTTCTGTCTATGGCTACTAATATAATTATCTATCTCTTGGTATGCTTTAGGGTATATATAGTAGAAACTTAAATCTTCAAGACGGTTCTTTATCTGAGATATACCAAGTCTGTGGGCAATGGGTGCATATACCACCATTGTCTCTTCAGCTATTCGTATCTGTTTATTCTTAGGTAGAGCAGAGAGTGTTATCATATTGTGTAGTCTGTCACACAGCTTTACAACTAAAACCCTCACATCTTTTATAGAAGTTAAGAGCATCTTTCTAAAGGTTAGAGCAGATGATATTAACTTTTTATCAGAACTGGAGGGAATAAGCTCCTCATCACGAATCACCTCTATCTTCGTTAAACCCTCAACTAAGAAGGCTATATCTTTTCCAAATATCTCCTCTATCTCTTCTATACTATAGTGAGTATCCTCAACCACATCATGTAGTAGTCCGGCAACTATCATAGTCTCATCATTTGATATAAGTGCTGTAAATGTAGCTACTAAGATGGGGTGAATAATATAGGGGATTCCACTTTTTCTAAATTGCTTTCTATGTGCCTCTTTTGCAAAATTTAAACCCTTAGAGATAATTGTTGAATTGGGATTTGCATAGGAGAAGAGAAGTTTTTCTGCCTCCTCTACGGTAGAGATACTCTCCGCTTTACTAAGTAGAGCTTCCAAATTTGTTAGCCTTCGTCTGAAATAGTAATTTTACCCTCTGCAATCTCTACCAGTGCAATATCAGTAAACTTATCAACGCTTGGATTCATTTTTACTAAAGGCTTCTCTCCTTTTGCCAACTCTTCAGCTCTTTTGCCAACAGAGACTGCCAGAAGGTATCTATCAAAATTAAGTCTCTCTAAAGCCTTTGCTGTTAATTCCTCTATTTTCATTAAAATCCTCCTAATCTATTTTACTATAGAGCATAAATCCATATTTCCATTTACAATTTTTAAAAGATTACCCTTTTTAAACATATTACAGACAATTATCGGCATCTTATTATCTCTTGCCAGTGCAATAGAGGTATCGTCCATAACTTTAATATGCTCAGTTAGTGCTTGCTCATAACTTATTTGGTCAAGTTTTACGGCATCATCAAACTTATTTGGGTCTTTATCATATATACCATCTACCTTTGTAGCCTTAATAATAACCTCTGCATCAATCTCAGATGCTCTGAGAGTTGCTGCTGTATCAGTAGTAAAGTATGGATTACCTGTTCCACCTGCAAATATAACAACTCTACCCTTCTCAAGATGTCTTTTGGCACGACGAACAATAAAGGGTTCACCAATCTCCTGCATAGTTATTGCTGATAGAAGTCTGGTCTGAAGTCCTGCATACTCTAATGCCTCTTGAATAGCTATACCATTGATAGCAGTCGCCAACATTCCCATATAGTCACCGCTGGTTCTCTTAATAATACCATCAGCGGCCGCCGTGACACCACGAATAATATTCCCACCACCAATTACAATAGCTATCTCATTTCCATTTTCAACAAGAGATTTTATCTCTGAGGATATAAAATGTAAAATTTTAGTATCAATTCCATAACCGCTTTTACCTGCTAACGCTTCACCTGAAAATTTTACAAGCACTCTTTTCTTTATCATAAACTATACCCCTTGTTTTAACTATGGAATTGTATCTTAATCTACTTAAAATTGGTTGATTAAAATTAGTTAAATATAAAGAAAAACTATTAGTGTTAAATTTTATTTATAAGATTAGGAGTAAATAGGTGGTGCATCAGAGAGGATTTGAACCTCCACGCCGTGAAGCACGAGCCCCTCAAGCCCGCGTGTCTACCGTTCCACCACTGATGCAGTTTTATAGAGTGGAATTATACCACTCTAAACTTATTTAAGCTTTAAATTTTTCTAATTATCCAATAAATGGGTTAGCATATAGTGCAATTAGAGCAATAACAAGTGTATAGATAACCTGTGCTTCAATCATTGCAAGAGCAATAAACATGGTTGTCATTAATTTACCACCAAGCCCCGGATTTCTTGCAGTTCCAGCAATAGTAGCAGCCGCAGTATGTCCCATACCGATAGCACCACCAAGTGCAGCGAGACCAAGACCCACACCAGCTGCCACAACAGAGTATGCTTTAATCATAGATTCGCCACCTTCACCAGCGAAAGCAATAGCACCAAGAGCTAAGAAAAGTAGAAAAAACTTCTTCATTCAATATCCTTCAAGTTAGTAGATTTTAAGTCTCTTTCGACTATCGTTCAAGGTCCGTTCGGATTGCGTAAACATATATCGAAATATATGCCAATAGCCACATAAATGCAAACTATTTCCCTACTTATCACCTCTAATAGATGTCTGAATTATATCTTATATAATATATTATAGAAATTAATATATTAACAAAAT
>JALWZK010000009.1:7950-9212 GCA_027002665.1 Campylobacteraceae bacterium
ACAAAATAGAATAAATCTCTATTTTGCTACAAAAAAACTCACTATTTACTCTTATTTAAATCATCTGGATTAAATTCACAACACTCGCTTATAGTTTTTTGTGGATATTTAATATACTCATACCCATTTTTAATGGTATAGAGTCCAAATATAATTACACTTATTGATGCCACTTTGAGGATTATATCTCTCAGATTGCTATTTTTATATAAGCCTATAAAAAAACCTAAGCTAAAGAGGGCTGGAGTTGTGCTAACTCCAAATATAAACATCACTAAGGCTCCATAAAGGGGGCTACCTGTGCTGGCAGATGTTACTGCAAAGAAATATACTAACCCACAAGGGAGAATACCATTAATAAGCCCCAATATATAGAAACTTGTGAGACTCTTGGTTTGAAGTAGCTCCCTAAAGATTTCTCTATACCATCTTGAATTGGATAGAGAGTGTTCTATTAGAGTTAAAAATCTTATCTTGCCCAAAAGGGATAGACCGGTTAGAATCATAAATATACCTGCAATAATAAGTAGTGTTCCATTGGCTAAGTTATTGAACATGGCAACACCACCGAGCAAACCAAAGATTGCACCAACCGTTACATAGGTTGTAATTCGTCCCAATGAGTAGAGAATATGTGCTATGGTCTGTTTCTGTTTACTCCAACCATCTCCTATCTTTGTGGTGCTATATGCAATCACAATCCCTCCACACATTCCAATACAGTGGCTAAATGAGCCTAAGAATGCAATAGTGATAATGGATATTATATCAATGGTTTCCATGTTGTCTCTTTTTAAGTAGCTCTCTTCTAATAGTTGGATTTGCCATAGTTTCACCTCTCAAGGTTAATAGTCTCATCTCACTAAATGAGATAGTTCCCTCTTTCAGCTTCTCATAAGCTCCAAATCCATACTCCATAGGTGTATCTTCATCTCTGGTATAGTGAGCCTTTCGAGCATCTATCCATCTATCTGTATCTATGGCGTGAACCCAGATGGTAGCTTTATCTCTAAAATCTCTCTTCTCTATCCACTTTATCATATTTCCATGGTCATGAAAGAACCATGTTCTACCGTCGGGAGATATAACCTCAGATACATATTTAAGATTATCAATTACCATACCACATTGACTATCTTGGTAGTGGTAGGGGATTATATCTATCGGTTGATGTGAAATATTGCCCTTTTTAATAGTAACCATATTCTGTTTTTTAGCTAATGTTAAAAAGACTGCAATAATTATAGATATTATTGCAAGAA
>JALWZK010000010.1 GCA_027002665.1 Campylobacteraceae bacterium
ATTCTATAGCTTTATAGAAAATTACAATTTTATCTTATTGGAGTTCCATTAGCTTTTGGTTTCTCTACAGTAATTAAAGAGAATCCACTACTATCTTTTGCACCGAGTAGCATACCTTCACTTTTAAATCCCATAAGTTTTGCCGGTTTAAGATTGGAGACTACACAGACCTGTCTATTTAATATATCCTCTACACTATACCACTCTTTTATTCCTGCTACAATCTGCCGTGGTCTATCCTCTCCAATATCAACCTGTAAAAGGAGTAGTTTTTTACTCTTTTTAATCTCTTTTGCATCTACAACTGTGCCAATCTTTAAGGAGGTCTCAAAAAATTTATCTATACTAATAGGTGTAATATTATTAGACTCTTCTTTAACCTCTCTTTCCTCTATTTCAGGCTTCTTCTCTTCCAATAACTCTTTCTCTATTCTTGGAAATAGAGGCTCTCTTCTCTGAGTTCTAAATGGAGCTAATTTCCCATCTTCTCTAATAATAGTTTGAAAGGTTTTAGGATTTATCTCAAACCCCAAGGCGTTAGCTATTATCTTTGTAGTCTTTGGCATAACTGCATGAAGCATTAGAGATACCTTAGCTAAGATAGTGGCAATTAATCCATTGAGTGCCATAACCTCATCTCTTTTACCCTCTTTTATCATACTCCAAGGTTGATACCTATCGATAGCTCTATTTGCAATAGTGAGAGGTCTCCATAGCTCCTCAAGATACTTATGGAGCTGTAACTCAAATATCATAGGCTCCAATTTGGAGATAGAGCTATTTACCTCATCTAACTCCTTTTGATAAAACTTATCAATTAGATTGGACTCCACCAATCCATTAAAATATTTTCCACTCATTCCAATAAGTCTATTTAATAAATTGCCGAGGTCATTACCAAGGTCGGAGTTAATTCTATCTATTAATGCTCTCTGTGAGAAATCTCCATCTCCACCAAATGGCACCTCCCTTAACATAAAATATCTAAAGTTCTCCAAGCCATAAGCGTCTGCTACCTCTTTGGGATTTACAACATTCCCCTTAGATTTACTCATCTTCTCCCCATTTCTTGTCCACCAACCGTGAGCTCCAATATGCTTAGGGAGAGGCAACTCCAAACTCATTAAAAATGCTGGCCAATATATTGCATGGAATCTTAGAATATCTTTACCAATTAGATGAACTCTTGCCGGCCAAAAATCCATATTGGCTTCATCTGTTCCATAACCCAATGCTGTTATATAGTTCATGAGTGCATCGAGCCACACATATATAACATGTTTCGGTTCATTAAACTCTTTGGGAAGTTTAATACCCCAATCAAAACTTGTTCGTGTAATGGATAAATCATTTAATCCACCCTCTACAAATCTAATAATCTCATTTCTCTTGCTCTTAGGTAAGATAGAGTTTGGATTATCTCTATACCACTTTAATAATCTATCTTGATATTTAGATAATCTAAAGAAGTAGCTCTCCTCTTCAACAATAGAGGTTGGTTTCCCACAGTCAGGACAGAACTCACCACCTACAAGTTGAGTCTCTGGAAAAAAAGTTTCGCAGGAGATACAGTAGTGTCCTCTATATTTATCTTTATATATATCTCCATTCTGATACATTACAGTAAATGCCTTCTGAACCCCTTTTATATGGTCACTATCCGTAGTTCTTATAAATCTATCATAGGATATATCAAATTGGTCCCATAAATTTCTAAACTTGGCAGATATTTCATCAGCATACTCTTGTGTCGGTTTCCCCCTCTTTCTGGAAGCCTCTTCAATTTTTTGACCATGTTCATCAGTTCCTGTTAAAAAGAAGGTATCTTGATTGATTAGTCTTGCATATCTTGCAAGGGTATCAGCAATAATTGTTGTATATGCGTGTCCTATATGGGGGACATCATTTACATAGTAGATAGGTGTTGTAATATATGATTTGTGACAAGACATTATTGAATATTCCTTAAATAGATGAGTTTATATCTCTTTTTATTATATAAAAATTTGAAAATTATAGTATATAATCACTTATATATAGAACGCTTTTCTCATATATTGCTCTATCTCTTTAAATCTAAATCTATTATTTGTAAACTTCTCAAACGCTATTATACCTTGATAGAGTAGCATATCACTTCCATCTTTTGTTGGTATATTATGCTGTTTTGCAAACTTTAAAAATGGGGTCTCTTTCCCATATATAACATCAATACAAGCTTTAGCACTGCCAATAAGAGTCTCTAATATCTTAGTAGGGCATGGGAGGGAGTTATCTTTTAATCCTGCCGATGTCATATTTACAATAAGTTCATACTCCTCTTCCATTTTAAAATTATCAAAAGTGTATCTTTTAAAATTAGGATACTGCTCCAACCTCTTAGCACTTCTATTTAAGATAGTAACCTTATAACCTGCATCTTTTAAAATAGTAGAAGTAGCTTTTGCTGTTCCACCTGCACCTATAAATAGAACTCTCTTTGCGCCTTTAAACTCCTCAATTGCCTTTAAAAATCCCGGTGCATCACTATTATATCCATAGAGTTTATCCCCTCTTCTTACAATAGTATTAACTGCTCCAACTCTCTTAGCAAACTCATCAAGCTCATCACAAATCTCAAAGGCTATCTCCTTATGTGGAACTGTAATATTTGCTCCAGTTATATCAAGCTCAAAAAATTTATCTCTAAGCTTAGAGCCATCTTCTAATCTATATCTTGTATAACAACCACTATAATTTAAACCTTTAAATGCAAGAT
>JALWZK010000011.1 GCA_027002665.1 Campylobacteraceae bacterium
TATCTATAGTTGAGCTATTCATATACTGCTTTAATTTGGAATATTGTAACTCTTTTTGAATAATCTCCTGCTCCAACTTCGATATAATCTTGCTCTTAGATTTAATATCTATAGATGGGTCTATAGTTCTGTGTCTATTTTGATAATTTAATAGCTCCTCAATAGAGGCGAATAGTATCTCTTTATTATGCTGTTCTTGCTTTTTTAAAAATTTTAATATCTTATCCCCATTATCCCTATTAAAGAGATTTAACATCTTTTCAGCCTCTGAGATAATAAACTCCAATATCTCCTTAGCTCTTTTAGCGTTAGTGTGTAGAAATGATATATCAAGGGTGTTTGAGGTAACATCATAATTTATAATTACCCTCTTTCTATATAGATTTAAAAAGTCAGCAGATGTTGAGAATGAATATTTTCGCTGTAAAAAATCTATATCTCTACTCATATAGTGTGCTTTCAATTTAAATTTTTTATCTATCTTATTAAACATCTCCATTGAGTAGATATATTTCTCTATTAACTTAGAGTCTTGCATATTGGAATTTGCATTATTTGGGAGTAGTGTAGTTATCATATTTGTAGGCATTGCCGGAGATTTTAAATCTTTGATTAATATTGTAGATGAGGACTCATATAGTTCACTCTGCACAAAAGCTACATAATAGGATAGTCCCAGAAAGGGCAGAAGGAATAGAAACCAAAACCCCCTATTTTTTAAAATTTTCATTGAAATCCTCCTTAACTATTAATATTATTATATATCTTTATGGCATCTTCTATATTGTCATAGTAGTATAACTTTGCATTATCTAAGACTATACCAACATTACAAATCTCTCTTAAAGTCCCCATATCATGACTAACCAATAGGACGCTACAACTCTCTATTTTCTTAAAAAGTGCATCTTTTGACTTCTTTCTAAATCTCTTATCACCTACAGATAGCGTCTCATCAATTAGGAGATAATCAAAATCAAATGCTAAACTTAATCCAAAGCTAAGTCTCGATTTCATTCCTGATGAGTATGTCTTAATTGGCATATCAAAATAGTCTCCAAGCTCTGAAAAGGATTTGACAAACTCCAATATTTTATACATCTCATCTCTATTCTTTCCATAGATACGACACACAAACTTTACATTTGCTCTCCCTGTCATATCTCCCTGAAATCCTCCAGATAGAGCTAATGGCCATGAGAAACTATTATTAGATATAATCCTGCCTCTATTTGGAAACTCTATTCTGCCCAACATTCGCATTAGGGTAGATTTTCCAGCTCCATTTCTTCCCAATATTCCCACATTGACCCCCTCTGGAATGGTAAAAGAGACATCTCTCAAGAGATACTTTTTCCCATGGGGAGTTCTAAAATATTTGGTCACATGCTCTAATTTAATCATTGAGAGACAATCGCTTTACTAAGTTTAACATATAGTAGCAATCCAATATATAGAGAAATGGTAGTCCATAATAGTATATATGTATAGTTTACAAACTCATCTGTCAGAGAGTGGAAATATGAGGCGTGAATAAGCTCCATAAAGTGGACTAATGGATTTATTGAGAGAAGCTTAGAGGCGGATGGAGGTAAATCTGACAGCGTATAGAATATTGCAGAGGTAAACATTAGAGGCATCATTGCCAACTTTACAACCTTTATAAAGCTTGTAAAGAAGAAACCAATTACGCTAACCATTAAGCCAAATCCAAAGGCAAATAGAATTAACCATAAAATAGCCAATAGAACCATACCAAGATTTTCTGGATGCATATCATAATTAAAATAGAAACCTACCCCAATAAATATAAATGAGATAACTCCTGTAATCATAATCTCAACCAGCAATCTTGCAATTAGAGTATCTATGGGCTTTACCTGCTTATATGCAAATAGAGCCTTATTTGATTTAAAGGCACTCATGGAGTTATTTACAATATGTCGAAATAGATTATATGCGATAAATCCAACTGTAATAAATACCGCATAATCAAAATTGGAACGCTTTCCAAATAGAAGTATCTTTATGGTGACAAAGATGAGTATCTGAAGTAGAGGTTCTAAGAAGACCCAGATATATCCAATCTTTCCGGCAGAGAAGCGAACCTTAACCTCCCTTAAAAAGAGGGCATATACTACAGCTTTCTGTATCTCCCATGAACTCCTAAGTCTCAATAAAACTCCTATCTATACCCATTAGGATTATTTGATTGCCATCTCCAACTATCTTCACACATCTCCTCAATGCCTCGCTTCGCTTCCCAACCCAGAATCTCTCTGGCATAGCTGGGGTCTGCATAGCAGGTAGCAATATCTCCGGCTCTTCTTGGGGCTATCTTATATGGGATTTTAACTCCTGATGCTCTCTCGAATGCTTTTACCATATCCAATACAGAGTATCCCTTGCCTGTTCCAAGATTTATAGTCATAACTCTATTGAATGAGTCTATCTTATCTAAAGCTTTTACATGCCCATCTGCGAGATCCATAACATGTATATAGTCCCTAACTCCTGTCCCATCATGTGTATCATAATCATCTCCAAATACACTTAGATACTCCCTCTTACCAATGGCAGTTTGGGAGATAAATGGCATAAGATTATTTGGAATATCAGCAGGGTCCTCACCAATTACCCCACTCTTATAGGCTCCGACTGGATTGAAATATCTAAGTATAACTATTCTCCAGCTATTATCAGAGATAAATATATCTCTTAAAATCTCCTCTATAAACAGCTTACTTCTCCCATAAGGATTGGTTGCACCAGTCGGAAAATCCTCTCTTATTGGATTTGAGGCAGGATTTCCATATACTGTAGCAGATGAGCTAAATACGATAGATTTACACCCATTCTCACTCATAACTTTACATAGATTTATAGTTCCATATACATTATTTTCATAATATTTAATAGGCTCACTCACAGACTCCCCGACAGCTTTGAGACCTGCAAAGTGGATAACTGCATCTATCTTATATCTTTTAAATACTCTGTCTAAATCCTCTCTACTTCTAATATCACCCTCTACTACCTCAATAGCTCTATCTACAATCTTTTCAACTCTTCTAACACTCTCTATAGATGAGTTGGAGAAGTTATCAAATACTACGACATTATATCCAGCCTCTATTAAGAGTATGAGTGTATGAGAGCCTATATATCCAGCTCCACCTGTTACTAAGATAGTTTTCAACTATAATCTCCCATCAGCATTTTTTAAAACCGATTTAATATCAAATACCACTTGGTCACTCACCTTTAAATCTAAATCTCTATAATTATTGTGAGCTACTGCCAGCACTACTGCATCGTAACTCTGAATATCAATATTAACCTCATCTATTAAATTCAAATTATACTCTCTTTTTACTTCATCTTTGTCAGCCCAATAGTCACTTACATCTACATTACAACCAAAATCTTCCAACTCTCTAATAACATCAATCACTCTACTATTTCTAATATCGGGGCAGTTCTCCTTAAATGTAATTCCTAAGATTAAAACCTTTGAACCCTCTATCTTTTTACCCTTTCTTATCATAAGTTTAATAACTCTATTGGCTACATATATCCCCATATTATCATTTAATCTTCTTCCAGCCAATATAATTTCTGGGTGATAACCCACCTCCTTTGCCTTATGGGTTAAGTAGTATGGATCAACTCCGATACAGTGTCCCCCAACCAATCCCGGTTTAAACTTTAAAAAGTTCCATTTGGTCCCTGACGCCTCCAATACAGCATTAGTATCAATTCCCAATTTCCCAAATATCATAGCTAACTCATTTACAAATGCTATATTTATATCCCTTTGGGCATTCTCAATAACCTTAGCAGCCTCTGCTACCTTGATTGACGGTGCAAGGTGTGTTCCGGCGGTAATAACTGAGCTATATAAATTATCTACCCTTTTTGCTATCTCGGGAGTTGAGCCAGATGTAACTTTTAGAATTTTTGTAACTGTATGCTCTTTATCTCCGGGATTAATTCTCTCTGGGGAGTATCCACAGAAGAAATCCCTATTAAATTTTAATCCTGAAACTCGCTCTAAGATTGGAACACAATCCTCTTCAGTTGCTCCCGGATATACGGTGCTTTCATAAATTACAATATCTCCCTCCTTTAAAACCTTACCTATTGATTCACTTGCCTTTAAAAGAGGTGTTAAATCTGGTCTTTTATGTCTATCTATTGGAGTTGGAACTGTTACAATATATATATTACAATCTGCAATATCTTCTAATTTATCTGTAAACTCCATTCCATTAGCTATTGCCTCTTTAACCTGTTTAGTGGTTAGCTCAAGAGTTCTATCTATACCCTTAGATAACTCATCAATTCTTGCTCGATTAATATCAAACCCTACCACTTTATACTTAGATGAAAAAGCGTGTGCTAATGGAAGACCGACATAACCTAAACCTATAACTGCAATTTTAATACTCATGAATTACTCTCTATTTTTTTCTTTTATTATATCGTTAAATTCCTAAATCATAAATTTGAACAACCCCTATTAATTTATGATTAATTGCTACCAGCAGGGAGTTTACCTTATATCTCTCCATCATCTTTTGAGCCTCGACAAGCTTCGATTTAGGGTTTATGGTCTTAGGATTTAGAGTCATTAAATCCTTTGCCCTTAGAGAGAAGAATCTCTCCTCCATACTCTCCATAGCTCTTCTAATATCCCCATCGGTTATTATACCAATAATATTATCCTCTTCGATAATGACAACTAAGCCCAACTTATATCCAGACACAATAGATATAATATCTTTAATAGAGGTATCTCTACTACATATTGGGAGATTTTTACTCTTCATTACATCTTCAACCTTTGTTAGGAGTCTTCTCCCAAGACTACCCCCGGGGTGAAAGTGTGCGAAATCGCTATCTTTAAAACCTCTCAGTTTCATTAATGCCACAGCAAGAGCATCTCCCATAACAAGAGTGGCGGTGGTTGATGAGGTTGGAGCAAGTTGTAGGGGACACGCCTCCCTCTCTATTTTAATATTTAGATGGTAGGTGCTATTCTTAGCAAGTGTTGAGTCTGTATCTCCACTCATTCCAATAATTATATTCTTTTGAGATTTTAAAAATGGAATAACTCTCAATATCTCATCAGTCTCCCCTGAATTGGATATTAACAGCACTATATCATCTTTTTCAACCATACCTAGGTCCCCATGATAGGCCTCTGCGGGGTGTAGAAAGAAACTTGGTGTTCCTGTGCTTGCCATAGTGGCAGCTATCTTTTTTCCAATAAGTCCAGATTTTCCCATACCACACACTATAAGCTTCCCTTTTGAGTTAAATATAGCCTCTACACTCTCTTTAAAGTCTATTGTTAAGAGGTTAGATAGGTTTGCTATCTCGTTGGCCTCTATCTTAAATACCTCTTTTGCAATCTCTAATATATCCATATTAATTCCTTTTATGGTTAAATTCCGGCACTATCTCCTTTAGAAGTTTTAAAAGAGTGGCCTCATCACTACAATTAATAAGTTTATCTATTTGAGTTTGTAACTTTTTATAATCTATAGGTGGATTGTAGGAGACCAGAATGGAACTGTATTTTGTCTTTAACTCTGCGTCACTAATTAATAGCTCCTCATATAGCTTCTCACCTGCTCTTAAACCTGTAATTTTAATCTCTATATCATCTCTGCCCGATAGCTCTATCATCTTCTTGGCTAAATCGTAAATCTTGACAGGCTCTCCCATATCCAATATAAATAGCTCTCCACCCTTAGCGATAGAACCTGCTTGAAGAACCAACTGACAAGCCTCTGGAATAAGCATAAAGTATCTTGTAATATCTCTATGTGTAACTGTTAAAGCCTCACCCTTTGCTATTTGAGATTTAAACTTAGGAATTACAGAGCCGGAACTTCCAAGCACATTTCCAAATCTAACAGCCACAATCTCACTCTCTTTTGATGGGACTGCTCCTGCATAGAGTTCACATACTCTCTTAGTTGTTCCCATAACATTGGTGGGTCTTACAGCCTTATCTGTAGATATAAGTATTATCTTTTTAGCTCTATATTTTATAGATAAATCTATTACATTTTTAGTTCCAATGATATTATTATTAATTGCCTCTTTAATATTTGCTTCACATAGTGGAACATGTTTATATGCGGCCGCATGTATTACAATATCTGGAGTGTATCTCTGAAATGTCTTTTCTAACATATCTCTCTCTTGAACATTCTGCATAATAGCTACACTCTTACTGCTATCTATCTCCTCATTAATGGAGTAGAGATTAAATTCACTATTATCAAGTAGAATTATCTTTTTAGCTCCAAATATCTCAACCTGTCTTGATATTTCACTTCCAATACTTCCACCCGCACCCGTAATTAACACTATTTTATCTTTTATAAAAGAGGCTATACTCTCTTTATCTAAATCTTTAGGTTGTCTCGCGAGTAAATCCTCTATTGATATATCCTTTAGAGTTGGTTTATCATCTTTTAGAAGTTGTGCCACCTTTATCTCACTAACTCCCTCTCTATGAAGTTTGGTAAATAGTCTATCCAACTCTTTCTGATTTAATTTTTTAGCAATAATTACAGCCTCAATATCCAACTCATCTATAATATCACTCAATCTATTTGTGCTATAGACCATTAGATTGGAGAAGTATGTCCCTATTAAATCTCTATTATTGGATATAAGTGCAATGGGTTGATATGGTATCTCCTTTGCCCATGCACTCTTAATCACATTAATAGCCATCTCATTAGCACCAATTATAAGAGTTCGCTTCTGAATATTTGGTTTTTTTCTCTCTATATATAATCTCTTAGATATTCTAATAAATCCTATAAAAAAGAGAGATAGAAATAGGTCAATTACAACTACACTTCGAGGGAATGGTCTAAAAAATTCATAAAAAAATATAACTATGAGATAGAATATTGAGTAGGCAAATATGTGTGCAAAGACTATTCTTCTATACTCAACCAGTCCAAAATATCTCCAAGCTATAAAATATATCTTAAATATAAAAAATAGAGTTATCTTAATAGGGATTAAAATCCACATAGTTCTAAACATAGAGTCTAAAAAGTTAGGTGGAATATGGAAATTAAATCTTAAGAGGTAGGCTATAGAGATAGTGGCAATAGATATAACTATATCAAAGGAGATAAAGAAGATAATTCGCTTTAGTTGTGTCGGTTGAAATAGTGAACTCTTTAACATATCTTCTGTATAACCTCAACTACTCTATATAGCTTATCAAAATCTTTTGTGGGAGATGGAAGACATAACCCCTTTCTATATAACTCTTCACTTGTTCCATCTATAAAAGATTTGGAAGTTCCTTTAAAAAGAGGTTGTAGGTGCATAGGTTTCCATAGAGGACGACTCTCAATATTCTGCTCCTCTAAGGCATTTATAACCTTGTTGGGATTGGTTTTATCAAAAGTTAGAGTGGTTAGCCATCTATTTCCTCTACTATTTTTAATCTCTGGCATAAAATTAATCTCACTAATATTTGCTAACTCCTTACTATAAAAATCAAATATTTCTCGCTTCTGTTCTACTCTCTTATCCAGAACTTCCATCTGTGCCACACCTATTGCCGACAGCACATTGCTAAGTCTATAGTTATATCCATACTCTCTATGCTCATAATGTAAAAATGGCTCTCTCGCCTGAGTAGATAGAAATCTTGCCTTCTCTATCCACTCTCTATTTCTACTAATTAACATTCCCCCACCACTTGTGGTCAATATCTTATTTCCATTAAAGCTAAATACACCCAAATCGCCAATCGTTCCGCTCTGTTTCCCATTAAATGATGCACCAAGTGCCTCTGCACTATCCTCTATGAGATATATACTGTTCTCTCTGCATATCTCTACTATCTTATCAATCTCCGCCATCTGTCCATATAGATGGGTTAAAATTAGAGCTTTTGGCTTTTTAGGTAACTCTCTAATAGCTCGCTTTAAAAGCTCTGGAGATAAGTTCCAGCTACTATCACTATCGATAAATATTGGCTCTGCACCTTGATATAATATACAATTTATTGAGCCAATAAATGTAAAAGATGATGCTAAGACCAAATCGCCTCTACCTATCCCAAGAACTCTCAAAGCAAGATGTAGTGCCGCAGTGGCAGAGGAGAGTGCGACCGCATAATCAATTTTACAATACTCCTTTACACTCTCCTCAAACTTAGTGACATAAGCTCCTGTCGGTGCAATATAGTTACTCTTAAATACCTCATCAATATATATCTGCTCCTTTCCACTCATATGGGGTGGAGATAAAAAAATTCTACTATTCACTATTTTCCCTTATAACTCTACATGGATTTCCATAAGCTATGCTGTTACTTCCAATATCTCTAATAACAACAGAACCGGCTCCAACTATTGAGTTTTTTCCTATAGAGATACCTTGAATTATTGATGTTCCAACTCCAATATGTGTAGCTCTTCCAATGGTAACATTCCCAGAGAGTGCTACACCCGGAGAGATGTGGACAAAATCCTCTATGGTATTCTCATGCTCAATAACTGAAGAGCTATTTAAAATTACCCCTTTTCCAATCTTTGCTAATGGATTAATAATAACTCCTGCCATAATAACTGTCCCCTCTCCAATAGTTACACTATCTGCTATAACTGCTGTTGGCTCAATTAGAGTTACAATATTAAATCCATACTCTTTAACTTTATTAAATAGCTTCTCTCGAGTTCTATTGTCTCCAATTCCAAGTGCTATATCTATGCTATTATTATATTTTATCTCATTAAATGATGGATAGGGGTTATCTCCATCATCAATTAGAATTATATCACTATATCCAATTTTTTTAGCTATATTAGCTACAACTAATCCATGTCCACTTGCTCCATATATATATATCTTATTTTTCATTGAACCCCTGTTTTAAATTTTTTAGTAGTATTATAAACATGTATCTGAAATAATAGAAAATTAATAAAAATTATAGCAAAAAATTCGTTATAAAAAGTAAAATAGATATTGACTTATATTTTTTATTGTGATATAATAACACTCCACCTTATAAAAGACGATGGCAAGTCGGTGGTCATTGAAAAGTTTTCAATGAAAATTAAAAAAAGAGTATCAAAAATCCTTGATATAGTTGGTAAAAAGATATATTGAGCGATAATGCAGTAATTGTTAGTTTTACTTATGTTTTTT
>JALWZK010000012.1 GCA_027002665.1 Campylobacteraceae bacterium
CGCTGGAAATGACCACATTGAAGGTGGCGCAGGCGGTGACCAGCTTTTTGGTGGTTTGGGGAATGACGTAGTTATAGGTGGGGATGGAAAAGACATAATCTCCGGTGGAAGTGGTGAAAATATATTAGATATGTTATTGGAGTTCGGAGAGAGAGGGGAGTATAGAGGGTGGCTAATAATCCCAACTAATGATTTTTATGTTAAGATATTAAGTCAAAATAGAGATAAATTAAATAGATACTTTATTGTCTCTTCAGATAGATGGTCTGTGGTTAAGAAGTGCTATAATAAGATAGAGACCTATAAGATAGCAAAATCAATATCAATCCCATTTCCAGATACTATTTTCCCTAAGGATATAAATGAGTTAATTGAAAATGATACTATCAAATATCCATGTATTATAAAACCTGCTGTAATGCACACATTCTATAGTAAATTTAGAAAAAAGGCATTTATATGTAGAGACAAGGAGGAGCTTTTATCAAACTATAGATTAGCAACAGAAGTAATCCCAGAATCAGAAATAATGGTTCAAGATATAATACCGGGAAGTAGCTATAATCAATATTCCAGCTGTCTTTTCTATACAGAGGGGAGGGTATTTAACTATATGGCTGTTAGACGAAAGCGACAACACCCCGCCGATTTTGGAAACTCAGCAACATTTATAGAGAGTGTAGAGATAGAGGAGTTACGGTTACTGAGTGAAAAACTCTTAAAGGCAATAGATTATAATGGTATTTGTGAAGTTGAGTTTAAATATGATAGTAGAGATAATAAATATAAACTCTTAGAGATTAATCCACGAACTTGGAAATCACATGCTATCTCTGAGAAGGCAGGTGTCCCATTTCTAATGTCACTCTATAATAAGATGGTGCATAATAAAAATTTAATAACCACAACATATAGAGAGAGTTACTCCAAACATATTCTAATTGATACTATTATGATTATTTAAAATAGAGAGTATAGAGGAGATAAATTATATGATAAAAAGAAGACTAATTATTTTGTATGGGATAGAAAAGATATTTTACCTGGAATCTTTGAATTAATATATTTTCCACTTAATATATTAAGGAGATAAATATGAAAATTATACGCTTTTTAAGAAATACACTCTTTAATATAAATATAGTGTATCCTCTCGTTAGAATCTATATATCTCTAATAGAGCCACAGATAAAACGGGCTTACGGTATCTACTCTATAAATAGAATTAAAAATCGTGGAGTTGGGTGTATAATATATGGAAGAATCTATATACAAAATCCAGATAAGTTAGTCTTGGGAAACTATGTTCGTATTGGAAGTGGAGCATTTCTCCACTCTCTCGGAGGGATTAAAATTGGAGACAATACGCAAATAAGTCGCAATCTACTCATCTATTCAGAAAATCACAATATGAACTCCTCTGAATTTATACCGTATGATAATGAGTATATCTATAAACCGGTAGTAATTGGAAACTCCGTATGGATAGGTATGAATGTAACTATCACTCCGGGGGTAACTATTGGAGATGGTGCAATTATCGGTATGGGGACAACAGTATCGGAGGATGTTCCAGCAGGAGCTATTGTCGTTGGAGCCAAACAGAGAATAGTCAGATATAGAGATATGGATAGATTTTCAGAATTACTCAAACAGGAGAGATATTTTGGAAAATATTTTCCATATTAGCATTAAAAAGGAGAGGCAGGGTGATTTCTTTTATTGTAATAGGTATGAATGAAGCAAAAACTGTAGGCTTAACTATAAAGAGCATACTCAAATATATATCATATAACAATATTGATAGTTATGAGATAATCTATGTGGACTCTCGCTCCACAGATAATAGTATAGAGATTGTTAAAGAGTTTAAAGAGGTTAAAATTTTTGAAATCACTGGAGAGATAAATGCGGCTATTGCTCGGAATATAGGAGCAATTGAGGCAAAGGGGGATATATTTATCTTTTTAGATGCCGATATGGAGATAGAGCAGGAGTTTCATAGTGTAGCTTTCAATAGAGATAATAAGTTGGTCTATCCATTTATATCTGGACAGTTAAAAAATATCTTCTATGATGAGAAGTGGTTAAAGATAGATGAGACTCTCCACTTTCCAAATCTAAAAGAGGATAGCTTCTATCCTGAAACTGGAGGTTTCTTTATAATTGAAAGAGATTTATGGTTTTCAGTAGATGGAATGAGAACAAAATATAGACGCTCTCAAGACATCGATTTAGGACTTAGATTGGCAAAGAGAGGGGTGCTACTTCTTAGAAAAAGAGAGATGTTTGTTACGCACCACACAGTAAGCTATCTCGATAAGAGAAGAGCGTGGAAGATGCTATTTGATGGCTCTCTACTCTATCAGACAAGTGTAATAATACGGGACCATCTATTTAATAGATATATGTATAGGAGACTATTTAGAACAAGCTATACACTTATAGTTCTCTCTCTATCTCTCTTAGGTGTTCTCCTCTCTCCCTATGCTCTATTGATACACCCTACTATTGTAGGAGCAAAAGTTTTAATTACCAAGAAGACAAAATTCTTTGCATACTACTATTTAAGGGATATTTTCTCATTTGTAGGGCTATTTCTATTCTATCCACAAAATAAAAAACTAATCTATAAAAGCATAAAGGATTAATATGAGAATTGTTATCTTGACCCACTCAAAGGAGAGACACTACTATCTATGTAATCAGATAATAGAAAAGACAGGCTCTGTTGTTG
>JALWZK010000013.1 GCA_027002665.1 Campylobacteraceae bacterium
ATAAGACTATAGACAATTTAAGATTGTTAGTTCTATATATGCAACAACATAAATTAGCAAACCTCTATATTAATGAGATAAAAGCCAATCGCCTTAATAGATATTTTAGTAAACGCCTACAAGAGAAATATCCAAACAGTATCTTTAAAATCTATAAGATAGATAAAAATAGATTTAACCACTCTATTTTACAAAAAATTATGGCAGGAGTATATCATGTATAGTAGTCATATTAAGAGTTTATTGGAAGAGAAGTTGTGGTTACTTCAATTAAGATACTCTCCAGTATATATTAAATGGATAATGTTTGTTATACCTTTTATTTTGTTAATTACTATGCCATATTGGATACTTAAATCTATTTTTAATCTAATAGCAGAGAAAAATCCACTTGTAAAGATTTTAACAATGGCTCTACTCTCTCTATTGCTTCTCTTCTTTGTCTATCTATATGCTGTATTGGGTAATCCTGACCAAGAGAAGTGGAGAAATACCATATTTAAGACTCATATTAAACGAATTGCTATAAAAATTTATGATAATAGAGATAATATGATTGGAGGTTTAGCCAATAGAGATATAGATGTTAATAGAGGAGTATTTTATGTAGAGAATGTTCCAAAGTTATATTGGGATATTTTAAAATTTAGAGAAGATGAAAATCTAAATTTCAATAATGACAAAACAGGATTAATGGGAATATGGGAAAATCCTCGCTCTTTTAATGGTATTGATTTTATGGGTATTCCAAATGCTATTATTCATGGAAGGGGAGGAAGTTCACTCTCTCAACAGTTGGTAAAAAATTTTTATGGGCAGGAGTATTTTAGAGATAAAACACCATTTCGGATTCTAAATACTCTATTGAGAAAATGGCAGGAGCTAAATGAGGCTAAAACCTTCTATCATAATCTTCGTGCCAATAATGGAGAGGAGTTTAAACGATGGGTTGCTATCTATTCACCATCTTTAGTTTCAGCAGGAAGTGTTTATGGTATTGAGAGTGTTTCTGCTATGGTTTTTGGGAAGAAGCCAAAAAATCTTACTGAAGCAGAGCAGATTTTATTAAGCAATATGTATAAATATACCTATTACTTCAATGGAAAAGCACATGACAAAAAGTGTAAAAGAATTAAATATGGTTCTAAAGTAGATATTAGAACCTATTTTAAAGGCAATCCAAAAAAAATCCAAGAACTTACTAAAAAGATTGAAAATTGGAGTTGCACAGATAAACCAAGAGTCCCTTTTGATTTCTATAGAGATATGTTAAAAAAAGATACAAAAGGTCGTCTAATCATTGGAAACCCAAATAGTAGAATATGGAATTGGGCAGGAACTTCTACTTCTATTTTACGATATGAGATGGATAAATATAGAGAAAAGTATCCAAATCGTCTTGTTATAGAAGCAAAAATGAGTGTTGATATACCTAAGAATATGGCTTTTAAAAAAGATATAGATAAGGCTCTTAAAAAGATAGAAAATAGTTTAGGCTCTCGTCTCTATGTTGATTTAGATGGTAATGCAACAGGTGGTAAAAAACAGGCAAATATATGGATAAGTGTTGTTAATGAAGATGGAGAGATTAAATATATCTATAAAAGAGGCAATACAAGCTACAAAAGAAGAATAGGAAGTATCTCAAAGATATTTGAGACTATTGCGTTAGGAAATCGTGGGGATAAATGGAACTACTACTACTGTAATGAGCCATTTCATGGTCTGCATAACTCAGATGGAAATGCAGGTGGAGAGTGTAGAGAAAATAGTAGCAATAATATCTATAGTGCAAGAAAAGCAATAGGAGCATCTAAAAATTTACCTATGAGGTCTGCTTTTGATAAATATGTAGTTAAAGATGAGAGGGGTATTAAAATTGTAGAAGATAGAATTGGAAGTAAAAAACTTCAAGATATATATAATAGCTTTAACCTAAGCCGTGATAACAATACATCATTGAAGTATGAATTGAGTTTTGGCTTAACAAATAGCACTCCACTTAATCTACAAAAGGCTATTCATAAATTGACATATCTACTATATAATAATGGTTCACGCTATCAAGAGGCTCATATTACCAAATCACTTAAATATAAGATTATTAAAAATGAGAAACTTCTAAAGGGCAGAAGGGAGAGCCTACTTTATCTAAAATCTATAGATAGAAAGACAAAAGAGATGTTTGATACTAATACAAAGATATATATGAAAACACTTCTAAAAACTCCTATTAATCCAAAATTTCATGGAACGCTAAGAAGCTTTAGCAATATTCGTGGCTTTGAGACTCTATTTATAAAGAGTGGCACAACCGATAAACCTGTTAATGGAGAGACCTTAACACAGAGTAAATGGGTAGCAGGGGCGATTAGAGTAAAAGGTAAAGCTTATAGCTTTGTTATTATGGTTGAGAATGAAAATGGTATAGGAAAAAGAGTTCGACACTATGAGATAATGAGACCTATTTTTAAAGAGATGGTAAAAGCATTAAATAGATAAGAATAAAACAAGCTACAGTGGTATATAATCTCTTACAAACTTTTTTACAAAGTTCTATAATTTGGTACTGTTAAGTGGTTGAAAACTATAAGGTTTTTTTGATGTTTCCCACAATATAAGCTATGACCCGACTGTAGTAATACGATAGGGGATTGAAATGGTTTTACATTTGAAGAATAATGAACCCGAGAATCAAATTTATGACCCGACTGTAGAGATACGATAGGGGAT
>JALWZK010000014.1 GCA_027002665.1 Campylobacteraceae bacterium
TCTAATAAAAAGGCAACTCGGCTCATATATCCTGTAGTCTCTAAGAGAGCTATTCCAATATATAATATAATAATATTGGGTAGAAAGAGTAGGACTGCTCCAACCCCTGCTATAACTCCATCAACAATAATATTTCGTATAAACTCATTACTAATATTTGAGCCTACCCAATCACCAAAAGCTCCAATAGCAGTATCTATCCAATCCATTGGAATTTCACCAAGTGTAAAAGTTAATTGAAAGAGTCCCCACATTAAAAATAGAAAGATGGGAATACCCAAATATTTATTTATCAATACCTCATCTATCTTCTTTGTTAAATCCTTTTTACCTCTATCTCTTCTACACTTTACAGTCTCAAGATGAATACCACGAGCAATAGCATTATACTCATTCGCCTTTATCTCTTGAATATCTTTGGTCTCATGGTGTGTGTAGAGATGTTGTAAAGATTTAAGTAGGATAGGTTGTAGTTCCATCATAATAGGTTTATCGTGTAGCTCTTCATAGAGTTCCCCATCTTCAAATAGGAGTCTTATGGCAACTTCTCTATTTGATAAATCTCTTAGATAAAACCCCTTTTCTGTTAAAAATCTCTCTATGGTTAATATCTCCTCTTCCATAGCATCACTATATACAATATTGGATTTAATTCTCTCATTACTATCAGCTATCTCATGCACCTTTTCAAGTAGCTCCTCTATCCCCTCTTTGGTATTGGCAGAGACTAAAACTACAGGCACGCCTATAATCTTCTCCATCTGTTTTACATCTATCTCAATACCCTCTTTTCTCGCCTCATCTGCCATATTTAGAGCCAATACCATCTTTTTATTTAACTTTAAAAGCTCTAAGGTGAGTAGTAGATTTCGCTTTAAGTGTGTAGAGTCCAATACATTAATGATAACATCATAATCTTCATTTATTAGATAGTTGTGTGCAACCTTCTCCTCCTGTGAAAAGCCTCGAATCGAGTAGGTTCCGGGTAAATCAACAATCTCAAATAGATGACAGTGGTGTTCAAAACACAATTCAGTCTTCTCTACTGTTACTCCTGAAAAGTTCCCCACCTTGAGTCTATTTGAGCCACTCATGGCATTAATAAGCATCGATTTTCCGACATTCGGCTGTCCTGCAAGGACGATTTTTATAGTATCCATTATATTTTTTCCACCTCTATCTCTTTTGCCTCATCGGCTCTAATTCCAATAAGTGTCCCATCGACGCTTATCTCCATAGTCTGTTTACCTACTGAACAGGCCTCTACACTCAACTCACTACCTCTCACTACACCAAAAGATGCCAATCGCACTCTTAAATCTTCACTACTATCTATTCTCTTAACTACTGCCCTATCGCCCTTATTTAACTCTGAAAGTCTCATATTGTCCCCTTTTAAAAATTGTAATTAGTAAAAAATCGCACCATTTTACCATCACTATAGATATCTGAATAGATTAAATCCAATGATAACTTTTTATTTATAGCATAAGATACCATATAATCGGTCTCATTTTCACCTTTATCGAAATTGACATGAGTTATAGCTATATTTATATCATCTATGGCATATTCACCACCTATTAAAATAGCCTCTTGATTATATACATCTGCTATGGTATGGTCCTCTGATGAGGTAAAAAATGGTCCTCCACCAAAACCGTTACTCACTACTCCGTCTGTCTTATTATACGCCATATTTAGTGCCAACTCATCTATTTTTACACCAGTTAGAATACCAAAAGCAGAGTTATTATTACCTTGAGTTGTATATTGAGCTGATATATTTAACTGTTCATTTTCATATCCAACTTCAAAATAGTTAAAATCTCCACCATTTACGCTATAGTGCCACGCTTGAGCAGTTATATCTTGAATACCTTGATATATAACACCTGCTGTGACTACTGCATCATTTGAAGTTTGCATTCTATTAAACTTTTCTGGTCTATCGGTATCAACTCCTGCCCATCTATTAAGGGCATTTAAGATAATTGTCATATCTTCTATATCTCTATTTGAGAAGGTTGCACCTTGAAAGGTATTGGGAATCATACCAATATCATCACTATCCGCATAAGGGGTATCAACTATCTGTCGTCCAATCTTGAGATTACTTTTTCCAAACTCTGCTTGAATATAGGCTTCACCAAGAATAGAGTAACTATTGTTATTTGAATCTAAAAACATTCCCTCTTTATCTTTTCCAAAGAGAGCATTTGTTGTATAAAATCTTGCACCTACACTTAGACCATATATTGCATCTGTTTTTACTCCAAGATTCCCACCAAGAGATAGAGTTGAAGATTTATCTCCCCTATCATCTTCTATTCTAACTCCACCAAACCTCAATTGACCATCTACCTCTAACGCCTTTAGACTTAAAATAGTTAGAACCATTAAACTTAACTTTTTCAATATGTAATTATTTTAGTGTTGTTAATTATAATTTTTTAATAAATTTTCAATTTCTTTTTTTAATTTGGGTAAATCTCTTGAGATAATTCCCCAAATAATAATGTTATCAACAGTATCGTAACCGTGAATTACGAAATTTCTAAGACTAATAATTCTTTCTCCATTAGAAATTTTAATATCCTTATCGATTTTTAAAATCCTATTCATTGCTTCACCTATAATTTCAAATTCTCTTTCAACGGCACGTCTTAATAATTTATTATTTTCATAAGCTGAAAAATCACGTTTCTCTCCTAAAT
>JALWZK010000015.1 GCA_027002665.1 Campylobacteraceae bacterium
TTGTTGATAAAGAGTTTGGAAAAGGTGCAGGAGAGCATGTAAACTTAGTATGTCAAAAGGGATTAATTACTGAACTATGGATATATATTGGAAGTGGTAGTAGTGATTTAAGAGAGCTTCTTAAAAAGGGGGGAAAGGTTAAGAGTAGATGTTATAAAGGGAAGATTGATGAGGTGGGATATTAACACTTATCTATTTAAATAGATTTAAAAATCTTCTAAATAGAGAGATAGACTCTTTTTTATCTCTATATCTCTCCTGTTTTACTACTCTACTCTTTTTTATATCATCGGCTATTAGATTGGAGATATATGCCTTAGAGGCTCTTAATTTATGTGGAGTAAATCTAATCTGCATCTAAAATCCTTTCAATTTCATACATAGCATCTTCATTTTTAAGCGTAAATTTAATCTCAATTCTTCTTGAAGCATCTTTATCCTCAACCCCATTAACCTTAATTGGATCCAGATATGACCTCCCACTTGCTACCAATTTTGTCTTTATATTATGTTTTTTAATATAGTCTAAACTTAAAAGATAGTTCATAACTGCATAAGCTCTCCTTTGAGATAAGCCTAAATTATATAGATACCCTCCATCACTATCTGTATGTCCTTCAATTATAATCTTATCAATATGGGAGAATATATCTTTATTAGATAGAAGTGCATTCATATATTTAATAAAATTTGATTTAAGTTCAGCTTTTGCCCCCTCTTTTAAGACAGCAGAGCCTTTATCAAATAGGATATTTGAAGACAATCTTAAGCTTCCACTCTTTCTATCTATATTAATATTTTTACCCAATGCCGATTTTAGTTCAGCTATAACTTTTAGTTTAATTCCTGTTAAAGATTTTATCTTTGCCTTTTGTGCTTGAAGTTTTGATAGAAGTTTATCATATTTTGTCTGTTTCTCATCTAATGCCTGCAAGAGAGTTAGAAGTTTGTCATCTGTTAAATTTAACTTTTCATTAGCCTTAGATAACTCATTTCCCATAATTATAACTCTATTCTTATAATCATCAAGTGTAGCCTGTTGATTTTTTATTGTAGAGTTATACTCATCTGCCAAATTTTGTAATAGAACTATCTTATCTGAAAATTTATTGATTTTTAAATTTTGGGCTAATAACATCTGATTTAATTTTGAAATCTCTTGCTCTTTTAATTTAATAGTGTTCTCATAAATAATTAATTTTTTATCACTCTCATAGATATACTCTTCTCTCTTAGCTAAGAGATTTTTGAGTTTATTAATCTCTCTATCCTTGATAGTAATAATCTTAGATTTCTCCTCTATGTCTGTTGATTGTCTTTTTAAGGCTAACTCTTTATCTCTGAGAGTTGTTTTTAAAATTGTTGATTTTACAATAATAGCACCAATAAGTAGAATAAATACAAATAGCAATCCTGCCATTAAGTCTGCATAAGATATCCAAAAATTGCTGTTTTGATTATTGCAGTTTTCTCTATTAAACATATCTATTCACTATAAATTCTGGTTGAAATCTCATTATGATATTTTGAAATTGTATCTTGAAGTATCTTATTCTGTTCACTTATAGATGTAGCAAAATTACCAAGTTTTACTATAATATCCCCTAATTCATCATCAATCTTATGAAAAGTTATATTTAGAGAGTTCTCCAATGAGTTATCAAATTTATCTATAGACTCTCTCAATTTATCTGTAACAGATAAAAATTTATTAATATTCTTCTCTATATTGGCAGTAGCATTTAGTGCATTTTGAGACTTATGTATCTTAGATATTGTATCTTTTAGGTCATTGGATACCATTTTCATATGTGTTGCCAGATTTGTAAAGTTCTTATTTGTCTCATTAATAATAGTTTGAAAATTCTCTAAGTGTTTCTCATTCAACTTGTGAATAAATTCTAAATTAAAAGTCTCTTTTAGAGTAGTTAAGAGCTTCTCATCTCTCATATCATACTGCATATGTTCATGTCTTTTTAATTCACTATCTTTCCATATAAACTCCTGATAGGTATTTTCCAGATAATTTTTATCACTATCTGCCTTGGAGAGACCTCGCTTCTCAAAATAGTTCCATAAAATAGATAGAAAAATACCATAAATAGAGGCATAAAATGCAGTTCCTATTCCACTTAAGAGTAGTGAGATTTGACTATCTAATGATTCTGTATCCTTTACAGAGAAGTCTGGCATAGAGATAGCTATTGCAGTAAAAGTTCCTAAGATACCAAGCATCGGAAAGAGAGATGGTGCAATTGATGCGAAGTTATCATTACGAAATCTCTTATAGTAATCATCAATATATTCCGATATATTAATCGTCGATTTTGTTATATTCCCAATAGTAAGAGAGTTAGTTTGAATAGCCTTCTGCAGACTCTTCTGCAAATGGGAATATCTCTTACGCATATTACATATAACATAATTTGCATTATGTTGAATAAAGAGCAGATATATAAAATATATTATAGAGATAATTACAACAGAGTGTATATCGACCTTTAATGGAATTATATGTAAATATCCCAATATAACTCCTGATAGAAAGAGTGTTGGGAGTAGAGCAATAACTATATAGTGTAAAAAACAAGGTGATGAAGATGGACTATTTTGCATTGTCATACTCTTAATTTTTTATTTGGATAATATCATATTTTTATTAATAAATAATTAATTTTTTGTTAAATTGTTCTCCTCTGATATTGTTTTATTTAT
>JALWZK010000016.1 GCA_027002665.1 Campylobacteraceae bacterium
GGTCAATGTCAATAACTTAAGCCCAAATTCTGTAGGTTCGATTTTATCGAACAGACTATTTTATGGGTTCTAATTTTTTGTTCGATGAAATCGAACCTACAGTAGTGAAAAGTGAAAAATTTGGGTATTTGATAAACTTAATCTAAAAAAATGTTATAATCATACCAACAACTTGTATGGAGAGAAAAATGCAACAAACAGTACAATTAGATATAAGTAGCGATGTTTTTGATAAAGTGATGTTTTTTTTAGAAAATCTACCAAAAGACAAAGTAAAATTGAAAATTGCTGATGGTCTTTCTACTATAAGTAAAAAAGTAGGAGAAAATTTTGTAGTGCTTCCATTGGAAGAGTATCAACGAGAACAAGAGACACTCTATGTGTTAAATAACAACTCATTGATGGGACAACTAGAGAAATCTTTTTTAACCTATCAAAAAAAAGAGGGGTACAAACCGACGCTAGATGAGCTAAATCTTGACGGAGATGATTAATGCGTTCTTTGGTATTTGAGGGTTCAACTTGGGAAGAGTATGAAACATTACGAATAAAAGATAAAAATTTACATAAAAACTTACGCAAGATTTTAAAACAGCTTCTAAGAGATGATGACCCATCAGAGGGATATGGAAAACCTGAAAAATTAAAACACTCATTAACAGGATTGTGGTCTCGGAGAATTTCTCAAAAAGATAGATTAATTTATACTTTTGATGAAGAGTCAATTCATATTTTTGCTATTGGTGGACATTATAAAGATAAATAAGAAACATATTATTGATGCGATTAATCCTACTATTGAAGTTTGGTTGTTTTCATAAAGGTAATTATGCCCTAAATCAAACTCTTTTTCAAGACCTCTTCTTACTATTTTTAATTTATTTTTTGACGACTACTGAAATTAATTATATAGAAAAATATCATCAATCTTACTCTAATAGAGGGCTATCTAATCTAAACTTGTTATAATACGAAAAATATTAAATGGAGACAAAAAACCATGAATATTACTATGTTATATAGTAAACTTCACAGAGCAACTGTAACAGAGGCAAATTTAGACTATGTAGGCTCAATTACTATTGACCAAAATCTATTAGATGCTTCAAATATGCGAGTTGGACAGAAGATAGATATTGTAAATATTAATAATGGGGAGAGATTCTCAACCTATATTATAGCTGGAGAGGCAGGAAAGAGAGAGATTTGTCTAAATGGGGCGGCCGCAAGAAAAGTTCAAGTTGGGGATAAGATTATTATTATCGCTTATGCCTCTATGAGTGAAGAGGAGGCTGATAAGTTTCAGCCAAAAATTGTTATCTTAAATGACGATAACACCATTGCACAAGAGTTTAAAGGATTAAAGTAGTGTTTGAAGGTTTAGATATAGATAAAATGGGTCAAATAGTGAAGGAGCTTCAATCTAAAGCTAAAGATATGGAGGAGAGGTCAAAATCTGTTAATCTAACTGCAAAAGCAGGGGGTGGAATGGTAGAGGTTACCGCCAATGGAGTGGGAGAGATTATTGATATTACTATCGATGACTCTCTATTAGAGGATAAAGAGTCTCTACAGATTTTACTAATTTCAGCCATTAATGATGTCAATAAAATGGTTGAAGATAATAAAAAATCTCAAGCTATGGGAATGCTTGGAGAGTTAAACCCTTTTGGAAAAATATAAATAAGAGCTTAATATTTTTGATAAAAAGTGTAACAATAGTATATCGATTAATTCCTTTTCCCATATTATGGGAAAATTCCTTCATTTCTTAACCAATCTTTAGGTAATATCGACCCAATTTTAGGGGAGCTTTTATTAACTATTACCCTATACATTTTAAATAAAGGTTGGTTTATGGAAAATCTTTTTACTTCATTTAGAGATAACTGTGGTTTCGGTCTATTAGCCTCAATAGATAACAAACCTACACATAAAAACTTAGAAGATGCAATTACCGCACTATCTAGAATGATGCATCGTGGAGCAGTTGCAGCAGATGGCAAAAGTGGAGATGGTTCAGGACTTCTCCTATCTATGCCTCATAAGTTTATGCGAAAGAAAGCAGAAGAGCAGGGAATTATCTTACCTAAGCAGTATGCAGTTGCTATGGTATTTAGTAGAGATGAAAATAATTTCTCTATATTTCAAGAGAAGTGTAAAGCTAATGATTTAAAAATTGTTATGAGTCGTGAAGTTCCTATTAATACAGAGGCACTTGGAGAGTATGCTCTCAACTCCCTACCAAACATAAAACAGATATTTGTAGCACCGAATTCAATTATGTCATTTTCAAGATTTGAAGCTATGATATATTTAACGAGAAAAGAGATAGAGTATGCTTTAAGAGATGATAAAGATTTTTATATTCCATCATTCTCTACGACTGTAATATCATATAAAGGGCTTTTAATGCCAACCCTTATTAAGAAGTTCTATATAGACCTTCAAGATGAAGATTTTAAAATCTCTTTCTGTCTATTTCATCAAAGATTTTCAACAAATACTCTCCCACACTGGAAATTGGCACAACCATTTAGAAATATAGCACATAATGGAGAGATTAACTCTATTACAGCAAACAAATTTAATGTCTTAGCCAAGAGAGGCTCCATTAAAAGTGAGATATTTTCAGATGATGAGTTAGATAAAATCTTAAAAATTATACTTCAAGATGATATGAGCGATTCGGCACTATTGGATAACTTCTTTGAATTTCTTCAAGTAAATGGAGTTGATTTCTTTAAGACAGCAAGGGCATTAATTCCTGCACCTTGGCAGAATGCTCCACACATGGATCCTGAACTTAGAGCATTTTATGAATATACCTCCACATCTTTTGAGGCGTGGGATGGACCTGCCGCTATCAGTATGACAAATGGGAGATATATTGGGTGTGTAATTGATAGAAATGGACTTAGACCATCTAAATATATTATTACAAAAGATAATCGACTTCTTATAACTTCAGAGTATGGTGTTCTTGATATTCCGGAAACTAATGTAAAGGAGAAAGGCAGACTCCAATCGGGTGAGATGATGGGGCTTGATTTAAAAGATGCAAGAGTTATCAAGAATGATGAGATTAATGATTATCTAAAAAATCGAGAAAATTATAGTGAGTGGCTCAATGAGAATATGAGTTATCTCCAAGAGTATATAGACTCGCCTATATCAACTATTGAGGAGTTACCCAAAGATGAATTAGAGAGTAAACAGAGATATTTTAATATTACTCATGAGGTTATAGACCAGATAATAGAGCCTATGTTAAAAGATGGAAAAGAGGCGACTGGTTCAATGGGAGATGATACTCCACTCGCTGCATTCTCTAAAATTCAGAGAAACTTTTCAGACTTCTTTAAACAGAAGTTTGCACAAGTTACAAACCCTCCAATAGACCCAATTCGAGAAAAGGTCGTAATGAGTCTCAATACAGGTTTTGGGGAGATTAGAAATATCTTAAAAGAGGATGAACTACATGCAAAGAGATTAAAGAGTGCGTCACCAATTCTAATTAAAGAGACTCTAAAAATTCTACTTGAGTTTGGAGATAGTCGAAATCCAAAATATGAGCCTTCATATAAATATAGAAGCTATACTACAACATTTAAAGGAAATATGAGAGATAGCTTAGAGGCGATTGTGGACAATATTATTGCAGATATTAAAACTGATAAGATTCGCACAGTTGTCTTAGATGATAGGGAGGTATCGAGAGATAAGCGAGTTATTCCTATGTTGATGGTAGTAGGACGACTCAATAGAAGACTCTTAGATGAGAAATTGCGAGACTTAGCAAGTATCGTAGCAATTACAGGTGAGGTTTATGACGCCCATATGTCAGCATCACTATTAGCATTCGGAGCAACTGCTATATATCCATATCTACTCTTTGAGACTGCTGGAAATCTATTTAGAAAGATAAATAGAGATGAAAATATCGATATAACACCAGCTATTAAAAAGATAAAGGGGGCCATAAATGCTGGACTCTTAAAAATTATGTCGAAGATGGGAATCTCTACAATAGCAAGTTATAGAAACTCTGCACTATTTGATATTATTGGGCTTGATGATGAGATAATAAGAGACTGTTTTGTTGGGGCAAAGGGATTATTAAAAGGGTTAAACTATAGAGATATAGAGGAGAGATTTAGTAGATACCACTATGAGGCGTATAATAAACAGAAGTCTCTATACCCTCTAAATCTCGGTTCATTCTATAAATATCTTGATGGTGGAGAGTATCACGACTACTCCCCGGCAACTGTTCATGCTATACACAATGTATCTGTGACAGGAAAGAGAGAAGATTTTCAAAAACTAAAAAATATAATTGATAAGAGAGATAGAAAATTTATTAGAGACTATTTTGAGTTCAATTCAGATAGAAAACCAATCACTATAGATGAGGTCGAACCGCGAGAGTCTATATTTAAGAGATTTTCAACCGCTGCTATGAGTCTCGGTTCAATCTCTCCTGAAGCTCATGAGTGTATGGCTGAAGCTATGAATAGAATTGGAGGTAGTAGTAACTCTGGAGAGGGTGGAGAAGATGCTATTAGATTTAATACTATTAAGAACTCAAATATTAAACAGATAGCATCTGGTAGATTTGGTGTAACCCCTGCATATCTCCGCTCTGCCAAAGAGTTACAAATAAAAGTGGCTCAAGGTGCAAAACCGGGGGAAGGTGGACAGTTACCCGGACATAAGGTAACTCCTCTAATTGCAAGATTGAGACACACAATTCCGGGAGTAACTCTAATCTCTCCTCCACCTCATCATGATATATACTCTATTGAGGATTTAGCACAACTTATATTTGATTTAAAACAGATTAATCCAAAAGCACAGATAGCCGTCAAGTTGGTATCAACCTCTGGAGTTGGAACAATCGCTGCTGGAGTTGCTAAGTGTTATGCTGATAAGATTATAATCTCTGGTGCTGATGGTGGAACAGGTGCGGCACAACTCGGCTCTATTAAGTTTGCAGGAAACCCTTGGGAGCTTGGACTTATTGAGGCACATAATGCACTCAAGGCAAATGGATTGAGAGGTTTAGTCAGACTTGAAACTGACGGTGGTCTAAAAACAGGATTGGACATTGTTAAAGCTGCAATTCTTGGTGCAGAGTCTTACGCATTTGGAACAGGTGCCTTAACTATCTTAGGTTGTAAAATTTTACGAATTTGTCACCTAAATAGATGTGCTGTTGGAATTGCAACTCAAGAGGAGAAGTTGAGAGAGTATTATCAAGGAACAGTTGAGAGACTTATAAACTACTTTACACTCTTAGCAGATGATGTTAGAGAGATATTGGCAGAGCTTGGATATAGCTCTATTGAGGAGATTGTAGGACAAACTCACCTTTTAAAGGTGATTGAAGATGAGTTTGCTAAGAAGTTTGATTTTGAATCTCTATTGGTAAGATTAGATGGAGTTAATACTAAACAGGTTGAGTTTAATGAGCCTTATGATAAGAATGAGTATGAGCAGGAGATTTTAAAAGAGGTTATGCCAACCATTAAACAGCCAAGTAATACTACAAATATTACAAAGAAAATTAGTAATCTAAATAGGAGTTTTGGAACACGAATCTCAGGCGTAATTGCAGAGTATTATGGAGATGAAGGGTTACCAGAGGATTCAATCACAATTAATCTCAAAGGAACAACAGGTCAATCTCTGGGAGCATTTTTAAGTAAAGGTGTCAGTATCTATGTTGATGGTGCTGGAAATGACTATGTAGGTAAAGGTATGAATGGAGGTAAAATTGTAATTACATCAACTCTATCAGGCTCTAAATACTCTCTTGCAGGAAATACTTGTCTATATGGGGCAACAGGTGGAAAACTCTATGTCCGAGGAGAGGTTGGCGAGAGATTTGCTGTTAGAAACTCCGGTTGTATCGCTATTGTTGAGGGAACAGGTGACCACCCTTGCGAATATATGACAGGGGGTGTAGTCATTGTGCTTGGTAGAACGGGAATCAATTTTGGTGCTGGTATGACAGGAGGTGTCGCCTTTATATATGATAAGGAGCATCAATTTGTAGAGAAGATTAATGCTGAACTTATTCAAGTAACACGAATTGATACCGATGATATGGATAATGAGAGATATTATCTTAAAAAGTTGCTAAAAGAGTATTATAGAGAGACCAGAAGTGAAAAGGCAAAATATATCTTAGATAATTTTAGAGTTGAGATTAGAAACTTCTGGATGGTGAGACCTAAGGATATGATTAATACCCCATTAAAGATAGAGGAAGGAGAGTAAGATAATGCAAAAGTTTTTTGATTTAGAGAGAATTGATGCTCAAAAGAGGTCAGGTGGAGAGAGAATTAAAGATTTTAATGAGATATATAAACTCTTTTCGCCTCAAAATGCAAGTAGTCAATCGGCAAGATGTATTCAGTGTGGCGACCCATACTGTCACAACAAGTGTCCACTTCATAATCTTATTCCTCACTGGTTAAAGGCTACTGCCAACAGAGATTTGGAGTTAGCATTTGCACTCTCCAATGAGCCATCACCCTTTCCAGAAGTTCTTGGTAAGATATGTCCTCATGATAGATTGTGTGAGGGGGATTGCACTCTAAATGATGGACATGGAGCAGTTACTATCGGTTCAGTAGAGACATTTATAAATGAAAGAGCTTTTCAAAAGGGGTTAAAACCTCTAATAAATAGAGAAATGAGTGATAAGCGAGTAGCTATTGTTGGTGCAGGACCTGCTGGAATATCTTGTGCCACCTTCCTACTTAGAGAGGGGATTAGAGTAGAACTCTTTGATAGACAGAATAGACCGGGTGGACTATTAACCTACGGAATCCCGGGATTTAAATTGGATAAGAGTGATATTGAGAGGAGAGTTAATTTTCTAAAAGAGGCGGGTGCTATTTTTCATCAAAATGTAGAGGTTGGAAAAGATATATCTTTTGATAAATTGGTTCAAGAATTTGATGCGGTATTTATTGGTGTTGGTGCTACAAAGGGGAGACGCTCAAATATAAAAGGGGCTGACGCTAAGGATAGCTATCTTGCTATGGAGTTCCTAACAAATGTTCAGAAGAAGAATTTTGGTGAGGAGTATGATAAGAACATAGTTGTCAAAGATAAGAGAGTAGTGGTTGTCGGTGGGGGAGATACCGCCATGGATTGCGTTAGAACTGCACTTAGAGAGAAGGCAAGAGCTGTTACATGTCTATATAGAAGAGATGCAAATAATATGCCCGGAAGTAAGAAAGAGTTTATTAATGCCATAGAGGAGGGAGTCGATTTTGAATTTTACTGCTCTCCTAAGGAGGTTTTAGTAGATGAGAATGGCTCTATTATTGGAATTAAAATGGTAAAAACGGAACTTGGAGAGCCTGATGAGAGTGGACGACAGAGAGTTCAAGAGGTGGCTAATAGCGACTTTATAGTTGATGCTGATGTTGTTATATTTGCATTGGGATTTGATACCGTTAGATATGACTTCTTAGAAGAGAATGGAATTGAACTCAATAGATGGGGTGAAATTATAGTTAATGAGAACTATGAAACCACAAAAGAGGGTGTCTATGCTGGAGGAGATTGCCGTAGAGGAGCAGACTTAGTTGTAACAGCTGCACTTGATGGACGGGAGAGTGCTAAGGCTATCGCGAGAAAACTTTTAAATTAGGGTAGAAATTGGAAAATTTCTACCAAAAAAGTTCAAGATAGTTTTAAACTATTTTAAACGGTAAGTTATACCAGCAAAAAGACTCTTATTCCAATCCTCCTCTTCACCAACTCCACTATTTATTTTAGATATAGTGAGAGTTGTATTAAAAGATATTCTATTTGCAAGATAGTATCTAAAACCTGTAGATATACTATTACTTAAAAAATCATCAGCTACATCGTTTTGTTGATATGATAGAAGCCAACTATTTTCCCAATCAATTCTATCAGATATCTCATAGGTATAATTCATAGTATTTGTTAAGGCAAACTCTATATCGGTATCACTATCTAAAAGTTTAGAGACTCTTAAATTCTCAGTATATTGAGATTCATGTCCAATAGGTAAACCATATTCAAATTCTGCATCTATTGTGGCATCTTCGCTATCTCCATCATAATTACTAAGAATTTTACCAAATCCTCCTCTAACTTTCCAACCATGTTTTCTACTACTAACTCTCTCTATTTCGAGGATTTCATTAATTCTTACAATACCAAATGCACTTAGAGACTCTTTATCGAGAACTCCACTCTCTCTGAATACCTTTTCCATATCCTTATACCAATATTTTTTATATTCAGTAAGTCCATATTTACTTTTATACTCATCTTCTTTATCAATAACTGCTGCCAGATTGATATATGCTTTATCTGATAGGTCATTTTTAATCAATTTATATTTTAATAAATCCTCTACTATTCTAAGTGCTTTTGCTAGAGGTGTCGCATCATAAACACGCCCATAACCAGCACCAGCTCCAATCTTTACAAAAGGGTCATCAGCATCATCATTTTCAGCTACTTTTCTATATCCTAAATCACCAGACCCATAGACAAAAAATTGATTATTGCTATTAAGATATTTATCAAAATGTCCTGTCGCTGTCGTATCGTAACTCTTTAATGAATCATCTGTCTTATTTGGACCTTTAGAAAAATTACTATTTCCATCAAATTTTAAATCAAATGAATAAGGAAGTGTCGATTTTACTACCTCTGCATTTGCATTTAAATTTATGTTATAACTTGTCTGTTCTTGATTACCACTATCTATATTTAAATTACCATTGAGGTAAGAATCTTGGTATAAACTATCTACTATTTTATAATCTGTCATCTCTATAGCATTCACATTAGTTAAAATCGATGCTGTTGCTATTGATAATATAAAGATATTTCTCATTTTTATTCCTTTAAAATTTGATTTACAATAATCTATCTCTTAATTATTCATAGGTTTTTTTAAATGTTTCCACTATTAATTTAAATTTTCAATTCTCTTTGTATTCCAATAGCATTTAATTATTT
>JALWZK010000017.1 GCA_027002665.1 Campylobacteraceae bacterium
AATTATCTCTGCCCTTTTCCAATCCTCTACCGTATCTATATCATGGACTAAATATCTTGGAAGTTTTATAGGGATAGTATCTTTACCAAAAAAAATATCATTAGATTTCTCTTTAATCTTAGTAAAATAGAATGCCCCTGCATCTTGGTATGCCTCTTCTAAATCTTGACTTCGTGAGTTATAATACTCTGGGAAAAACATCTCACACCTATTATCCTTTATCTTAAAGCTTCTCTGAATAGGAAATGGCATAGATGTTACACCAAAAGCGTTGATGGCATTGGAGTTTTTTAGTTGATTAAATGCCTCTTTTAGATATTTGCTCTTTAAAAATGGAGCTGTAGCATATATAGTAGCGAGAAATTCATAATCTCTATCTTTTAGATAATCTAAAGCGTGTTTAATTACATCTTGAGTTGTGGCATAGTCATCTGCTAACTCTGCTGGTCTATCTATAATCTTAGCTCCATACTCTTTTGCAATAGATGCTATTCTATGGCTATCTGTGGATACATAAACCTCATCAAAAATGTTAGACTCAAATGCTACCTCTATGGAGTAGGCAATTATTGGTTTTCCATAGAACTCTCTTATATTTTTATTTGGAATCCGTTTACTCCCACCCCTTGCAGGAATAAGGGCTACTGCTCTATTTGACATCTAAGACCTCAAATAGAGACTCTATTATATACTCCTGTTGGCTACTACTCAATAGTGGATATATCGGTAGGGAGAATGCCTGTTTATAGTATCTATACATATTGGAATTAACCTCATCTCCATAACCCAATTTTCTATAGTATGGTTGTCCATTTATTGGAATATAGTGGAGTTGAAGTCCAATATTTCTCTCTCTCATCTTAATAAATAGCTCCTCTTTGGAGATTGATAACTTATCAAAATCCACCTTTACAACATATAGATGATAGGCTGACTCTGGATTATATCTATATAGAGGCTTAACTATAGTTCCTCTAAATGCCTCATCATACCTTTTAGCAATAGCTCTTCTTTTAGATATAAACTCATCTAATCTTTTAAGTTGAGAGAGTCCCAATGCAGATTGAATATCTGTAAGCCTATAGTTAAATCCTAACTCTCTCATCTCATACTCCCAAGGCTTCATATCTGCACTCTTTACAATTCCATGGTTCCTAAGAGTTAGAAGTCTCTCATATATCTCTCTGGAGTTGGTAGTAATAGCTCCACCCTCACCAGTTGTTATACCCTTTACAGGGTGAAATGAGAATATTGATACATCACTATTTATACAACTTCCTGCTTTAACTCCTCTATATGTAGCCCCAATAGAGTGGGCATTATCCTCTAAGATAGTTATATTGTATCTCTCTCTTATCTCTTTAAGTCTATCTTGATTTAACATATTTCCACTAAAAGATACCCCATATAACCCTTCTATAGATGGGTCTATCCTTAGTTGCTCTTCGACCCACTCTAAATCTATATTTCCATCTTTTGCAATATCCACAAATATAGGTTTAGCCCCTGCATAGATAATTGAGTTGGCTGTAGCAAGAAATGAGTTAGGTGTTGTTAATACCCTATCTCCTCCATTTAAGATAGATAGAGATGCAATATGTAATGCTCCTGTTCCACTTGATACTGCTACACAATATTTAGCTCCACAATATGAGGCTATTGCCTCTTCAAACTTAGAAACTCTCTCACCTGTCGTTAAATAATCAGATTTGAGAGCCTCTATAACGGTCTCAATATCACTACTATCGATAGTCTGTCTTCCATAAGGGATAAAATCCACTATAAATCCTTTATCATATCTAAAAACTGCTCTTTGGTTAGCCACTCTTGATTATTTCCAGAGTTATACTCAAACCCCTGCTCAACCGGTTTCCCAACTTCCCCCAGTCTATTTACTGAAAAGTCCGATATATTACTGAACTGTATTGTAGGTTTTATTACAAAGTGGTCATCAAACTCCAGAGTTAAGTGGCTGTCATCAGCAGGACACATAATCTCATGTAGCTTCTCACCGGGACGGATACCAATAATCTTATGTGGTAAATCTGGAGCCATTGCCTTTGCAAGGTCTGTTATATAGATAGATGGAATCTTAGGGACAAATATCTCTCCTCCATACATTCTCTCAAAATTTTTCAATACAAAATTTACACCATCTTCTAAGGTAATTAAGAATCTACTCATCTTCTCATCTGTAATTGGTAACTCTGTTGCTCCATCTGCTATAAGTTTTTTAAAATATGGAACGACACTACCTCTACTCCCCACTACATTCCCATATCTAACCACAGAAAATCTTGTCCTTCTATCCCCAACAATATTATTCCCAGCTACAAATAGTTTATCTGAAGCTAACTTAGTAGCCCCATATAGATTGACCGGATTTGCAGCCTTATCTGTTGAGAGTGCGATTACCTTTTCGACATTATTATATATAGATGCCTCTATTACATTCTCTGCCCCATTAATATTTGTCTTAATACACTCCATAGGGTTATACTCTGCTATCGGAACATGTTTTAAGGCGGCTGCATGAATTACAAAATCAACTCCATACATGGCCTCTTTTAGTCTCTCTTTATCTCTAACATCTCCGATAAAGTAACGCATAGATTTATGGTTAAACTCTTGTGCCATCTCATACTGTTTAAGCTCATCTCTACTATATATAATTATCT
>JALWZK010000018.1 GCA_027002665.1 Campylobacteraceae bacterium
GAGATAATATATCTATCTATATTTGGAATTAAAAAGTTATTTGCAAAACCTCTACGGGTTAAATCTTTATCGGTCTGAATATATAGATAGTTTGTTCCAGCCAATCTTTGAATCTCTTGAACTATACCCAAAGTTATATCATCTTGAATAACTCTACACCCCTCTAACTCAAACCAAAAATACTCCCCCTCCTCTAAGTGACATCTCTCTTTGGTCTCTTCAAGCGAGGCGTATAGTTTAGCATTGGTTAGCCTTTTGGCAATATCTATATTAGCATCATAACCTTTAAAGGCTATAGTTCCTCTCTTTAGATTAATACGACTAATGGTAAGTTGCCCTATGCTACTATCAAAACTATAACCAACTTTAAACTGTTCTGGAAAGTCTGTATATAGATGGATCTTTAAATCTCCATGAAGTCCATGGGTTTTACCAACTTGTGCTATAAAAAACTTTTTAGTTTTCTGCATAAATTATCTATTTTTTTGCCTCAACATTGACACGATAATTTACACTCCCCTTAGCTTTACAGCCCGATATTACTGTCTTGATAGAGTTTATCATTCGTCCCTCTTTGCCTATTAGTTTGCCTACATCTTTACTATTAGCTACAATAGTAATCTCATCATATTTATCTTCAAGATTTCTTATAGAAACTGATATATCTTCCGGATAACTCACTAATAGTTTGGCATATTGAGAGACAAAATCGGTCACCATCTTTTACCTTTTTGTAATCTTTTTAACTCTATCACTCATCTTAGCGCCGACACCAATCCAATAGTTCAATCTCTCCTCATCAAACTTTACACCATTCTCTTTAACCATTGGATTGTAATAACCGATTGACTCTATCCAACCACCATCTCTTCTTTTTCTACTATCTGTTACCACTATTCTATAGAAAGGTTTTTTCTTTCTACCCATTCTTGTAAGTCTAATTGCTGTCATTTTTTTCCTCTATATAATTTTTAAGCACTGACAACTATCTCTAATAATTGAGATACTCATCAACACTTTTGAGAGCGAATTTTATCATAAATAGTTTAAAACTCCTCTGAAAGCATAAATCTAAATAGGGTTTTATCTTTGCTATCCTGATTGTAGAGGTATTCAAATTTTATAGGTAGAGTAAACTTATTAAATAGGACAAAATCGCTTTCCAATCCTATAGTCTCTTGATTATATATCTTATTCCCATTTTGAAAATCTATATTATAGATTTTCTCCTTAAGATATAGAGAGTTTCGCTGTATAGATATTGGAAAAGAGAAAAAATATAGAGGTGTATCTATACTCTTATATAGACTAAACTCTGCACTCTTTGCCTCCTTGGCATATAGAGTTCTATCTATTGTAGGCATAGTTACTACCAACTTATCTTCTATAGGATTATCTAAGTTACTATCAATCTCAATGCCCTTATCAACCCTGCTATCTATACTATCACTCTTTAAGATAGCTCCATTAAATCCAATATAGGTTTGATAACCTAAGCCATATAGAAAATCGTAATCCGCTCCATAGATTAAATTATCTCTATCTTTTGACAATAGGAGATTAAATATATTTTTTGAGTTTGGATATTTACTAATCCCAAACCATTTAATATTACTAATATTGAGAGATAAGATTAGAGGTTTTCTATATATTGAGTCATACTCTTTTAGATAATTTAGATTTAAAGAGGCTCTATTATACCCTTTCGCTAAGAATGGCAATCTTAAGTGTAGTAGATACCCATAATCATCTTCATTTTCACTATTATAATCTCTATTGTGTGAAACTCCATATATATCTCCACCAAACTCCAATAGATTGGCACTATTATTATAGGATAATCCACCTATAATCCTCTGTCTATTGGAAGATAATATTGTGTATAGCCTATTTTGCATAGCTGGGTCATAGAAGTCTGCCTGAAGATTTAATATAAACCCCTCATAGTCTGAATAACCCATACTTTGAGTAAGTGAGCTATATCTCAACTCTCTTATAGGAGAATACTCCTTAGAGTTTAAACTATCCTCTATTTTAGAAGAGTCTATCTCCGATACTATATAGTCCGGTTCTGGAATTTTAGATAGTTGTGGTTTGAGATTAATTATCTGATATAGATACCCCTTAGAGGTGATAGTGGTAACAAATCCCCTTCTACTATCTATCCTTTTAAAATCTATAATATCATCTCCATTAGCTACTCTATATATTTTACCATCTCTATATGAGTATATACCACTTCCATTCTTAGTTAAAGATATAAAATAGATACTATCTCTGTCTATATCAGCAACAAAACCATAATATCCATTATAGGTAAATATAGGTTTTCTATTTCTATATAGAGTTCTCTTATTATCTTTCTGTTTAAAGTAGTATAAATCTCCACTATCAGATAGATATACACTGGAGTTGGCAGTATCATAAAATCTACTATCTATATAGATGTGGGGTATATATAGAGATTTATTAATATCAAAATATACCATTTTACCATCTGGCAAAAATCCCTCTACAACTCTACCTGCTGTCCCCTCTCTTATATATGCACTACTATCAAAAAGTCCTACCTTTATCTTAGTTGGAGATATTTTTGTAAAACTTGCCGTATAGTAGTCACCATCTATCTTAAAGGGTTTTCCAACTCTATATGCACCTCTTTTAAGAGCTGTTTTACCATTTGAAAAAGATAATATTTTAGGATAGCTTTTATAATCACCTATTAGAGTATATATCTCCGATTTTGAGCGATTTAGATGGACAAAAAATTGACTCTTAGCAATAGTTTTACCTTTTGTCACTCTATAATCTCTATGTTTTAAATTTACCTCATCTACAAACTCTCTTAATAGAGTCTCAAAAGATTTCCCAAAATTTCTTATAAAACTACTATTTACATAGAAGGGGAATAGCTCCTTAGAGTAGGTTTTAAAGTAGCTATTTACCTTTTTAATGCCGTATCTCTCCATTAAAAATTTCTGAAAAAATCCCCCAATTAGATAGCTCTTCTCTCCATAGGGAAACTCCAGCGTATTATTATAGATGAGTTCAGCTCTAATCTTTCCATCTCTCGCCATAGCTACAACCTCACTTAGAGCATATCCACTATAGAGTCTTCCACCATTATTAAATCTTGACTCATTTAAAACGGCATTCCCCTCTAAGAGAAAATCATTTATCATTAGATTTGGAATGGGGAAAACTGGAAATATACCTATAAATGATACAGGAGTATTTCTTAGAATTTTATGGCTAATATTTGAGATTTTATTTGCTTTGGGATTTAGTTGAAAGTTATGAGCAGTCTCATGAGATATAATCATCTTTAACCAAGAGTTAAAGCAGAAGTAGTCAATATTTAAGGCACCCGCCCCATATAGAACCTGTGAGTTAAATGGTATCTGTGTTGAGAAGGCATTAGCGATTTGATTATTTTGTGAAGCAACTCCAACATATAGAGTATCATCTAACTTAAAATCAAACTCATCTTGATACTTTTGAATTATACCCTTTTGATAACTTCTAATTTGACTTATATTTGCATCTGAATATATATATGTAATATTATTATCTTCTACTACTCTATATCTATCATTTGGCATAAATATATCTTCAGAGTATATATTTAATGATATTAAGAGTAGTAGAAGTATCCTTTTCACACCAATAGCCCCTTATTCCTCTTTGCCTCCTCTATACCTCTTCTTAAAATTGTATAGCTGGGGAGTCTTATGGGTAATATAATATCATTTAAATCCCCGCTATGGATAGATTTAAACTCTTTTCCAGAGGTTGAGACTATCTTTTTAAATGTAATAAAAAATGAGTTACCTATCTTTTCGATTTTACAGCTATCGTTATCTATCTCTTCAATGGTAACTCCAACAGGTAGAACTATCTCAACTCTATCTCCAATAGATGTCTTATCTTTACACCTCCAAGTCAATCCATCTTCACTAACTAAACCTGCAACTTGATGTGTCCCATCTTGAATTGTAAAGTTGTGCGATTGGGTATTATTTCGCTCAAATGGTCTGGAGATGAGGTAGGCATCTGTAAAACCTCTATTCTGTGTTGTGTGTAACTCCCTTTGATACTTATCGGCATTAAATTTCCCTGCATAGAAGTCATCAATCGCCTCTCTATATGCTTTTGTAACAACTCCAACATAGTATGGCGATTTTGTTCTCCCCTCTATCTTTAGAGAGTCTATAACACCCGATTTTAAAATTTTATCTATATGAGATGCCATATTCATATCCTTCGCATTCATAATATATGTTCCAACGCCCTCAACCTCATCTAATCTAAATGTGGTATCTGTCTCTCTTGAGTGGGCATATATCTCATAGGGAAATCTACAATCATTGGCACAACTTCCCCTATTTGGAACTCTACCCCTCTGCAGAGCAGAGACTAAACATCTTCCACTATAGGCAAAACACATAGAGCCATGCACAAATATCTCTAACTCCAACTCTGGAATTGCTCTCTTAATCGCTTCACAATCTCTTAGGCTAATCTCTCTTGCTACAATTATCCTCTCAACCCCCATATCATAATATACCTGTGCATCTAACACATTCATAACATTTGCTTGAGTTGAGAGATGAATAGGGATATTTGGGGCTATCTCCCTCGCCATCTTAATAACACCCACACTCGATACAATAAAAGCATCAGGGTTTAACTCCGCCATCTGTGCGATATGTCTTTTATATAGTTTAATTTGAGAGTTGAATGGAAAACTATTGACTGTTGTATATACTTTTTTACCCATGCTGTGAGCATACTCAATCCCATTAGCATAGGAGTCCATATCAAACTCCTTACCTGAACGGATACGGAGAGAGAATGTGCTTGTTCCTCCATATACTGCATCTGCCCCATAAGCTAATGCGATTTTAAGTTTTTCTAAATTACCTGCTGGAGATAGTAGCTCTACTTTTTGCATAAAATAGTTCCTATTTTTTTTAGAATATTACACTAATTTTATTTAAAACTCTAAAGCTACCGGCGATTTTAGTTTATAACTCAGATTTAAAAATCTATTTAGAATCTTCAATTACCTCTACTGTCTCTTCAGCCTTTGAGATAGATAGATTCTCTCCATTTAAAGCTTTCATAACTAATTGATGGCCATTTTTTTGTAATTTTCCACTTCCTATATATATAGGGACAGCAAAAGCTCTTGTTCTATTATTAACCTTTGTTAAAAGTCTAATGTAGTAGAGTCCATTCTTGGAAGAGGTTACTCTAAAATTTAGATTATACTCTTTCTGATTTGGACTTAGAGCAAAAGTTACCTTATCATACGCCTCTCCAATCACATTTAGATTTTTATCGAAGTTAATATCAACCTCCATCTCTCCCGATTTTATCGGGGTAGTAAATGATATATTTACATCTGATGGCTCATTCAATTTTGCCTTTTTACTCATATATGTTATATTGACAGAAGCACCCGGTTTTAGGTATTTCCCTATGGTTGTCCCCTTTACTGTTCTATTATTATCAACTGTGCTATTACTATCTGCCAAAATATTTCCTGCTAAACCTGCCACTACTACAGCTCCTACAACTACTTTTTTCATTTTATTTCCTTTTTAATTTATATTTACATCGAAACATGCATAGTTTTGTCCGTTATAATCAGATACATCTAAGAGATAATCTCCACTATCTAAATAATAATATCCAATCTCCCTCTTATAGGAGGTGTTATCTGAATCTCCAAGATGCTCAAATGGAGATGTCTTATAGACTCCAAAATCTGGGTCGGCCATACTACCATTATTCTGCACTACACTTATAATGTAGTTTTTACTATTATATATTTTAAACTTAATATATTTATGGTTATTTAACTTATTCTCTCGTCCATTCTCTCCTGAGGTGCATATAGTTGAGGTTAAACTATCTCCCATATCACTATATAGATTAGCTTGAGAACTTCCATAAATATCCACTATAGGTCTAATATTTTCAGAGGAAAGTATAGCATTAATTTTATCTTTTTCCGATGGATTTTCCTGTTGAAGTCCTGTAATAAATGTAAATATACTTGTAAATGCTTTAGTATTTTTTTGAAATCCAACTAAGGTATTATAGATTGGCTTAAAACCAAGCGATAATCTATCAGCCCCATCATCATGGCTATCATATATATCATATAGGATATGTTGAATAGAATCTTCACTAAAGAACCCTTTAATAGCCGATTTACCACTCTCTATATCCATATACCACCCATCGGATTGCATAAACCCTTGTGTATCGAAATATATTGGATCATCTGTAGCAATTGCCGACCAAGCATTACCCCACCCCTCTCCAAAGGCTACTCTAATATCAAGTTTATCCCCCTCACCGTGGGGTCCTCCAATACTATCTGCTCTGGAGAACTTATTTTCAAAATAGTGTCCCCACTCATGGATAATAATATGGTTATCAAACTCATCTGTATCACTATTCTCGTCACCCAGAATATAGAGATTTCCATCTCCATTATAGTGAGAGGTAACTATCAATCCATCTCTTAACTCCCCTTCACTCCCTCCTCCTGATGGAACATTTCTAACAGACCAATTTACCTTTAATTTTGGAAATGTAGCAGTTTCATCTGCACTCTTAACCTTTTGAATTGCCTGATATATACTATCTAATATTGCAAATGGTGCTGAGACTCTATCACCACTATACCCATAACCACCCCAACCAGATGAGGCGTTCAAATTTCGTCTGGTGCTATCCTCTCCTATATCAAATAGGCTACTCTGCATAGTATAGATTGCGTCACTATTAGTATTATCGACCACTTCAACATCATATCCCCCAATACCACTTTTCTCCAATTTTGCATATACACAAATTCTAACATTTTGAGCTGGAGTTAGATTTAAAAATTGATAATTTCCATTATCATCAGTTGAAGTTGTTTTAATTATATCATTGGATAGACAGCTATCTTGGACTAATTTTACAGTAACTCCCCTTGCACTCTCTTTCGTTATATTGTGATAATTTAATCCTCTCCCATTACTATTTACATGAACTCTATCATAGGTGACTCTTCCTATAATTTTTACTCCACTACTGCTATAATCTATCGGCATTGAAGATGGTGTAGGTGGAGGAGTTGGAGTTGTTGTCACTGTTGCTGTTGGATAGATAATAGTTTCATTATCAGTTGTAGTAACTTCTCCACACCCATATAGAGCTATTAATATTAACAATATATAAATTCTATTTTTCAAAATCAATCCTTTAATTTAAATTAACAGCCCTATTATGACATATTATTAATAATATTGTCTTTTTGGTAAAACTCTTCTCTGCATCGGTTTAGCCATAATAGAACCATTTTTACCTTTCGACTTATAATTCCCACTACTTCTACTCAATGATATGGTAGTGCAACTATTATTAAAAGAGGCATCAAAAGTATCCAATAGATAATTTCCCTTTTTTAGATTTACCATAAGGGTATCTTTTGGGGAACCCTCATAGGAGGATATTGCTATATCTTTATGTGGATACATTGTCTGATATAGTATCATATCCGGGTCAGAGCTGGGATTATCTGAGTTTGCACTAAATTGATAGAAACCATCACTATCTATCTTAATTTTAATAAAATTTCTATTTCCAAGTTTATTATAGACTCCATAACTGTTTCTACTACAGACATTAATAGTTCCTCCTATATTTAACTCTTTATATATGGGAACAGTTACAGGACTATTTGCACTATTGGTTCTATTACTTCCATAGGCATCTACAATTGAGTTAATATTCTCATGGGCTACTGTCTTATCTATATTCTCCTTTTGATTAGGGTTTTCCCTTTTGAGTGCATCTATAAATGAGAATATACTTGTAAATGCCGGAGTGTTCCGTTCTGCTCCTACAAGAACTCTATATATGGGTTTAAAACCTAAGCTCGTCTTGTCATGAGCCTCATTTGTCTTATCATATAGGTCATATAAAATTCTCTGAACTGAACCTTCACTATACCAACCGGGATTCTCTGGCCTCCCATTTTCTAAATCCATATACCACCCACTGGACTGTTTATATCCTGAAGTATCAAAATATATCGGGTCATCTGTCGCAATTCCTGACCAAGCATTACCCCACCCCTCTCCAAAGGCTACTCGTATATCTAAGAGTTCGCCCGGGCTGTGAGGCCCACCAATATTATCAGCTCTTGAGAATTGGTCTTCAAAGTAGTGACCCCACTCATGGATAATAATATGGTTATCATACTCATCTGTATCACTGTTGGCATCACCCAATATCCAAAGTCCTCTCTCTCCATCATAGTTTGAGGTAATTATCTGTCCACTGTTGGGGTCACCTGAAGCTGCTACATTATTAATAGACCAATTTACAGTTAATTGGGGAAATTTAACATTTCTATCTGCCTCTCGAACTCTACTCATTGCTTGATAGATACTATCTAAGATAGCAAATGGTGCGGCAATTCTCGGTTTAGTATAATCTTCTCCCGTCCAACCGGAAGAGGCGTGTAGATTTCTAATGCTCTTTTTTACTCCTGTATTGTGATAACCTCCATCTATAACATATAGTGCTTTACTATTCGTATTATCAACAACAGAGACATCCCAATAATCTTTTTTATACATTCTCGCATAGGCTTTAATTTTGACTACACTATTTATTGGAACAACTAATCTATATTTTCCATTTTTATCTGTAGAGGTTGTCGCTACTGTTTTACCCGTAGTATCAATCGCTTTTATTAAAATACCTCTTGCAGGAAGCTTTTTAATATGTTTATAATCAAGCTTGGCTATTCCATTATACTCATCGGTAACTGCTGGAACTCTATCGTAGGTAATTTTTCCCAGAATCTCCACCTCATCTTTATTAATATCAGTATGTTGAGAACAACTTAAAAATAGTAATAGAGGCAATATATATAAT
>JALWZK010000019.1:0-7656 GCA_027002665.1 Campylobacteraceae bacterium
GTGCTATCCCCTCATTTGCATATATCTTAGCAGGTAGTGGAGTTGTATTTGAAATCTCTATTGTAATATGCCCCTCAAACTCTGGCTCAAATGGAGTCACATTTACAATAATGCCACATCTTGCATACGTTGATTTTCCAACACATAGACATAATGTATCTTTTGGTATCTTAAAATACTCTACAGTTCTAGCTAAGGCAAATGAGTTTGGAGGAACAATACAGACATCCCCTTTAAAATCGACCACATTATTATTATTAAAATCTTTTGGGTCAACCACCTCTGCATTGATGTTTGTAAATATTTTAAACTCATCACTTACACGAATATCATACCCATAAGAGCTAAGCCCATAGGAGATGACCCCTTTACCTATAAGTTTTTCGCAAAAAGGGGTTATCATTCCATCTTTAAGAGCCTTCTCCCTTATCCAGCTATCCGATTTAAGTCCCATAGATTATAGAGTTCCCTGCTCATACATAGCTCTCATTCGCTCCCTCTCCTTCTCTCTCTTTAACTTCTCTGCCTCTTTGGCTCTAAATTCAGATATAGAGAATTTTAACCACATTAAGATTGGAGATGCAACAAAGATAGATGAGTATGTTCCAACTATAACTCCAACTAAGAGTGTAAAACTAAACCCTTTAAGTAGCTCTCCACCAAATAGATATAGAGTTAGGACAACAAAGAATGTAGTCAGTGAGGTTAAGGTAGTTCTTGATAGAGTTCGTGTTACAGACTCATCAATCACATCTGATAGATTAGTCGATTTAATTGTTCTAATCCCCTCTCTAATTCTATCAAATACAATTACAGTATCATTTAGAGAGTAACCCAGAATTGTAAGGATTGCTGCCAATATAGGTAGATTTACATCTATCTGAAATAGAGCCAATGCTCCAAGAGTAATGGTTACATCATGGATAAGTGCTATAACTGAAGCTAATGCAAATCTCCACTCAAATCTAAATGATATATAGGCTAAGATACCAATTATAGATAGAACCATTGCCATAAGACCCTTAGTTCTAAGCTCATTACCGACAGCAGGTCCTACCATATCGACAGCTCTTATCTCATACTCACCTGTCCCCTTTAATAGAGTGTTCATCTGGTCACTAATATCAACATTTACATCTTTTGAGGTTGTCTTAGTCTTAATTGCAATATCACTATTTGAGCCAAAATAGGTAATATTTGCATTTTTATAGGATTTGTGTTGATGGAGAATATCTCTAATCTGCTGAATAGGGGCATTGCCCTTATATTTTACCTGAATTACAGTTCCACCTGCAAAATCTATACCATAATTTAACCCCTTAAAGATAAGCAGTCCAAAAGAGATAATAACTAAACTTAAAGATAGTATAGCAAACTTTTTGGCATTCGCCATAAATCCTATTATCGGTTGATTATATTTAAATACTTCCACTATTTTGCTCCTTTTATACCAAACCAGAAATCTAATCTATTTTTATCAATCTTCGGTAATATCCACTGATATATACCATGAGTTCCGAGAATTGCTGTAAGCATAGAGGCTAAAATACCTATACTAATTGTAAGGGAGAAGCCCTTAATTGGACCTGTCCCATAGGCAAATAGCACAACTGCGGCGATAAGTGTTGTAATATTTGCGTCCCAAATAGCTGTAAAGGCATTATTATACCCCTGCTCTATCGATTTTGTGATTGAGTTTCCAGCGTGTAGAAGCTCTCTCACTCTCTCATTAATAATAACATTGGCATCGACTGCCATACCCACAGTTAAGACAATACCTGCCATACCCGGGAGTGTTAGAGTAGCTTCAAATAGTGACATAATAGCCAATATTAAGAATAGGTTTGCAATAAGTGCAATATCTGCAATAACTCCCGCCATACCATAATAGATAAACATAAAGACTACAACGGATAGAAATCCAACAATAAGAGCTATCATACTAGCTCTAATGCTATCAGCTCCAAGGCTCGGTCCCACACTTCTCTTCTCTTCAACTTGAACAGGCGCTAATAATGCACCAGAACGGAGAGCAATTGCTATATCATGTGCCTCTTGTGGTGTAAAGTTTCCAGATATCTGTCCTGAACCCCCACCAATTCTCTCTCGAATTACAGGAGCAGAATAGACCTTATTATCCAAGACAATAGCCATTCGCTTTCCTACATTTTTACCTGAGAAGTCTCCAAATATCTTAGCCCCTCTTCCATTGAGTTTAAAGTTAATTAGAGGTTGATTGGTCTGTCTATCATATCCAACTTTTGCATCAACCAACATTGAACCATCTAATATTGGTATTGAGCGAAGAAGATACTTTTTCTTAGGGTTAGATACATCTGTTAATATAATATCTCCATACTGTTTAGCTTCAGCCTCGCTCATAGTGCTGACCCTAGCATCTCTATCTTCATCTACTGCCATCATCTGAAGATGTGCGGCTTTTGCTATGAGTTCTCTAATTCTCTGCTCATCTGCTTGTGTCTTAATACCGGGAACTTCAACCAGTATCTTATCAACCCCCTGCTTTGCTACTGTCGGTTCAGCCAATCCAAACATATTTAGACGGTTTCTAATTGTATCAACTGCCTGTTTAATAGCATTCTTTTTAGTCTCTTCAATTAATTTATTATTTAGAGTGAGAGTAAACTTAAGCCCCTCCTGTTTAATATTGATATCTTTAAAATCATCTTTTAATATTTTCATCAATTTTGGTAAATCATCTTTATCTAAGAGTTCAAATTTTATACTCTTATCCTCTATCTTTAAATCATCAAATATAATATCTTCATCGTCCAATTTATATTTAATTGTGGTGCCAATAGATTTAACTTTAGATTCAACTGCAACTTCACTCTTTACAGATAGAAGCATGTGTAATCCACCCTGCAAATCAAGTCCAAGTGTAATCTTTTTACCTTCACTACTCTGCATAAGTGATGGGATAGAGAATATTATCCCAAATAGAAATGCAAAGAGAAAAATAACAACTCTATAGTTTAATTTGTTCATTAATTAATCTACCTTTTTTGTTACAAAAGATTTATCTAATTTAACAATGGTCTTATCATTTAGTTTAATCTTAATAAAATCCTCTTCAACTTTTGCTACTTCAGCATAAAGTCCGCCTGTTGTCAATATCTTATCACCCTTTTTAAGTGATGCCAACATCTCCGCATGTGCCTTTTGCTGTTTCTGTTGAGGTCTAATAATCAAAAAGTAGAAAATACCGAATAGTATAATAAGTGGTGCAAATTGTGCTAATTGTGCCATAAGGAAAATCCTTTAAGTTTATTTAAAATTGTTAGGAATTTTACCATTAAGAATATAATAGAAGGCTTTTATTTATTGGTGGAGGCGTGGGGAATCGAACCCCAGTCCTAAAATAGATAGAGCTATGCTTCTACATGCTTAGCCGATGTTGTTTTGATTTCATCTTGCTTCACACAACAACCAAAGCTACGCAAGATTAGCCAGAGCATATTTATCTTTTGGTATGGCTTCCAAAAGATATAGTCATCATATCGTTATACCCAAATTGGCTATGATGACACTCACCAATTTTGAGCAGTCCAAAATTTATTAACTCTACGCTACTGCGAGAGCTGGACGGTAATCTGTATTGTTTGCGTTTATTTACAATAGACTTTGTAACGGAAGTCAAACCCGACATGCACATAGCCCCGACTATTCCAGTCGAAACCAAGTCGCCCCCATATTTTTGGGGAATATTTATTATAGCAGAAATTGAGCTATATGTCAAGATAACATTTTTGTAATTTTCTGTGCCATATCCTCTATTTCCATATTTTTTAACTCATCTTCCTCTTTGAGTCTCTCTATCTCTTTATTTAGAGTATCTATTTTCTTATGCAAATTGATATTCTCATCTTTAATCTTATTATATCTCTCTACTAAGAGTAATACTTTTGTGCTTAACTCTTCTAAGGGTGTTTTATTTCTCATAATCTATTCCTATTCATTAATTTTCTCTTTTATCTCTTTTGCAATGGCGGATATTTTATCAATTTTTTGGGAGTTAGTCAAGCTATCATCTAAGAGTATTTTAATGAAAGCTGAACCCACAATAACGCCATCTGCACCTTTAACTTTCTCCTTTGCCGTAGCCTGATTTACTCCAAATCCCACATAGATAGGGGTGGTGGTAAACTCTTTCACACTATCAATAATAGGCTTTAAATCTTCACTATGCTTTGCACCCGTAATTCCGGTATAGGCTACAAGATAGATAAATTTCTTTGCGGAGCTAACTATCTTTTTAATTCTCTCCTTGCTATCTGTTGGAGCAATAAAATCTATAAGATTTAGACCCTCTCTCTCAATAGTAGGTTTATATGCTTGTGCCTCTTCAAAAGGTAAATCGGGAATAATAAATCCATTAACTTTAGATTTTTTGGCTTCAGATATAAATCTATCCAATCCTATATGGTAAAATGGATTGAAATATCCCATCCATAAGGTATCTATCTTAGGTGCTATCTCCTTTGATATATCAAATAGATGTTGAATTTTAAATCCACTTTGTAGTGCTTTCAGGTTTGCTAACTCTATGGTTGGACCATCTGCAACAGGGTCAGAGAAGGGAATACCAAGCTCTATTGTATCAACACCAACCTCTTTTAGAGATAGTGTTATATCGATAGTAAAATCTAATGACGGATAACCGGTAGTGATATATGCAACTAACTTTTTCAACTATTATACTCTTTTTAATTGCTATTATACATTTTTTTTATAGAAAAACTATTAAAAGATATTGATATTTTCTCTTGTATTATAGGTTTTTTTTAATTTTATAATAAATTTATTTGTTAATTTATAATTATTTATGTTACAATAAAAATAAAATTAACAGAGAGGTCTATTATGAGTTTAAAAAAAATACTAAATCCTGCTTTATATATTATGAACTTATTATCTTTTAAGATAAAAATCTTAGATTCAATATCAACTCTCTTTATAATTTTAATTTTACCCTCTCATACCATATTTTTAGACCATTATAAAAAAAAAGAGATATATCATAAACAACTTGTCGGTCTGGGATATATTACAATAATGTATAAGTTAATAGAGTCTGTGCAGTCCCATAGGGCAGATATGAATAGTTATCTAAATGGAGAAAAGAATAAGAAAGCAGATATATTATATGATGAAAAACTATTTGATATGAGAAAAGAGGCGATATATAAAGAGGATTCAGAGCAGTTAAATCTATTAAATTCAAATCAGAATTTTGCAAAGGCTCTTAGTCAATATCAACTCATCACATTTGATAAGATTACCAAAGATAGTAACCCTGAAGAGATATTTAAAGAGCATAACAATATTATAGTCCTATTTAAGAATAGTATATTCGATATATCCAGAGTTACAAAATTTAGTATAAGTGATGATTTACGAATTAACTATCTTGCCGATATGCTTCAAGATAAACTCTTGGGAATATATGAGCTTTCGGGACAACTATTAAGTCTATCTTCAACAGTTTTAACTAAGAAGAGTATGATACAGGAGCAGAAAAAGATACTATATTCACTCTCAACAGAGCTTGTAAGTCTGAAATCCGATTTGGTTGATAATAAGATATTGACAAAACTTGAAAACTATCAAGCTCTACAAAATCAGACAACGGAGGTGGCTGATAGATTAAAGAAGATATTATCAATTGTAGATAATAATCTCATATTAAATCAGAATCTATCTTATGATATTCATACCTTCTCCAAGAAGATTAAAGAGGCTATGTATGCACAGGAGGAGTTATATGATATGTTTGCCAAAACATACAAAACTACCATTAATGAGCTAATAGCCACCTCAAATAGAGAGTTAAACTATATGATTATAGGTTTCTTAGGAATAATTCTATTCTCTCTCTATATTTTTATAGCGTTCTATCTATCTATAACAGATAATTTAAAGAAACTTCAGATAGCCTCAGAGATGATTTCCAAAGGAAATATAGATATTCACTTAAAAGTTAAGAAGAAAGATGAGATAGGAAAAGCTCTATTGGCATTTAATACAATGAGTGATAATTTAAAAAAAAATATCTCTTTTCTCGATAGCTATAAGAGGGCTATTGATATGAGTAGTATTGTATCTAAAACAGATTTAAGAGGGATTATTACCTACGCTAATGATATGTTTTGTAAGGTTTCAGGCTACTCAAGAGAGGAGTTAATAGGGAGTCCACATAGTATCGTTAGACACCCAGATGTAAAAAAAGAGGTATTTGAGGATATGTGGAGGACTATTAAGAGTAAAAAAATATGGAAAGGTGTTGTTAAAAATAGAAAGAAAAATGGTGGCACATATATTGTTAATGCCACTATAATTCCCATCTTAGATGAGAGAGGTGAAATTACGGAGTATGTAGCTGTAAGACATGATATAACTGAATTGGAGAAGAGCAAAGAGGAGATAAAAAAGCAGAGGATTGACCTATTAACAGGATTACCAAACAGAAACCAACTTGTAGAGGATTTAGATACAGCCATAAAACCTATTATATTCTATCTAAATATAGATAATTTCTCTGGATTTAATGATTTTTATGGAAAGGAAATAAGCGATAGAACCTTAGTCTGTCTATCTAAGATATTAGATGAGATGAAAGAGAAGAATAGATTTAAGCTATATAAACTTGAGGCTGACCAATTTATACTTCTCTTCCAAGAGGGTTATCTATCCAAAGATAATTTAGAGTTTTTCTTTGAAGAGTTTATAGAGAATATAGAGAAGAAATTGGAAATTAAAAACCGTATTAGTGTATCTGTAACGGGAGGAGTCGCACTATATTATGCGAGTGAAGATTATCAAAAATTAATCCTATATAGCAATATTGCAAGGAAGAAGGCACAATCTGAGCATAAAAAGTTTTTAATATTTAAACATAATATGAGAAAAAATGAGGATTATGCACACAATATGGAGTGGATACGAAGAATAAAAGAGGCTATAGAGGAGGATAGAATTACATGTTACTATCAACCAATATTTGACAATGCTACGCATGAAATTAATAAGTATGAGTCTCTTGTTAGAATAATAGATAGAGATGGCCAACCAATATCTCCATTCTTCTTTTTAGATATAGCTAAGAAGGCTAAACTCTATGACCAAATTTGTCAAATTATTATAGATAAGAGTCTAAAAAAATTTGAAAAACGGCCAGATATAGAGTTTTCTATAAATTTAACAGTCGATGACATTCTATCTGAAAAGATAACTAACTATATATATCAGAGATTGGAAAACTATCCAAATCCCAATAGAGTTGTATTTGAAATTACAGAGTCTCAAGAAATTTCAGATTATCAGATAATAAATAAGTTTATTAAATATGTAAGAGGGTATAATGTCAAAATTGCAATTGATGATTTTGGAAGTGGATATGCAAACTTTGAGCATATTTTAAATATAGATGCGGACTATATTAAGATAGATGGAACTCTAATTAAAAATATAGATACAGATAGAAACTCATATATTATTACAGAGGCAATTATAAACTTCTCTAAAAAATTGGGTCGTAAAACCATAGCGGAGTTTATACATAATAAAAAGATATATAATATAGTAAAAGAGCTGGGTGCTGACTATTCACAAGGATTTTATCTTGGTGTTCCTGCA
>JALWZK010000019.1:7666-8861 GCA_027002665.1 Campylobacteraceae bacterium
AAAAGATATACTATAAATGTTTTTTTCTATTTAAAATAGAAACTCTATAATTTTCAATAAATAATGTAAAACTAAAAGGAACAAGTTAATTTAAAAAATTTAATTTTTTTACTGAAAAAGCCAATTTTTAAATTCTTATATGCGAAATATATGTTATACTTACTTAAAGTTTAAAATAAAAACTAATTTTTATTTAAATTAAATTTTAAAAGTAGGTGAAGGTTATGAGAAAAAAGTTCTTAACTATAAGAGTTATTACTCTTTTATCATTTTTATTAGCACCAATCTTTGCAGGTAATGTGCCGGAGGCAAAACCATTCCTCAATAAGGTCTATAGAACCGCAAAAATATCTGATAGTTACCACTTTTTACTATTAGATGGCAAGAGATACTACTATGTCAATACAAATAAATCAAAAACATTGACACCAACTGAGATAAAATCTCCAAATATCTTAGAACTACTTAAAGAGAAACAGTCATGGGGACAAGCATTTGCGTCTAGTGGTAAATATATTGAGAAAAATGGTAATATTTTTACTGAAAAATATCTGGATAGAATTAAGGTTATATCTCCTAAGAAAATTAAATATTTAAATAAAATCTTTATACTTCAGTAAATTATATCTAAAATTATCCTTTATTAAAATCTAAGATAATATCATATATAATATCATTATGAAGATTGTTATAGATACAAATATTGTTTTGTCAGCACTCTTATCAAAAAGAGGTGCATCACATAGATTGATGGTTTGGTTATTTCAACAGAAAAAAAAATATAGCGTTGTCTCCAATACATTGATTACAGAGCTTGAAGATGTATTGACAAGAGAGAAAAATATAAAACTGTTTAACAACCTTACAAAAGATGATGTATTGAGCTTTATTGATGATATATGTCTAATCTCATATCATCAAGCTATTCACTTTTTGTGGAGACCCTTTTTAAAAGATAAAAATGATGATATGGTTTTAGAGGTTGCCGTTAATGCCAATGCAAAAGCAATTATAACCTTTAACCCAAAAGACTTTGAGGGAGTTAAGGAGAGTTTTGGTATAGAGGTTCTCACTCCCAAAGAGTATCTAATGCGAATAGGAGAGATAAAATGAATTTTGCACTAAGAATACCTGACTATTACAGAGATGATATAGAGCTACTTAAAGGTGATGTCTCTATTAATCAGTTTATTGT
>JALWZK010000020.1:0-1814 GCA_027002665.1 Campylobacteraceae bacterium
ATATATAATAAATCACTACTATATAAGATATATACTAAATTGATACGGAATAGAACAACTATAAAACTGCTTCTCCCATTTGAAAAGTATATTATAGAGCATAGGATTAAAAAACTTAGAGAAAAAAATATATGCACTAAGATTAAAAATTTTGAAAAGATAATAGAATCTATAATAGAAAAATATCCCTCAAATGCTTTAATAGTGGAGGGACATTTTCATCAAAACAGAGTTTATAAAAACTATATATCTCTACCGGCCTTAGCTTGTCAAAAGAGGGTTGGTATAGTAAAGAATGGTAAAATTTTTATCTCTCCCACTTTTAATTAACATATTACTACACTTTTAATCTCTGTAAACTCCTCTAACGCCCATCTTGGACCCTCTCGTCCAATTCCAGATAGTTTAACTCCACCATAAGGTTGAACATCAAATCTTAGAGTTGGAATATCATTAATAACAACTCCTCCAGCTTCGGCTTCATCTATAAATCTCTGTGTCAAGGCTAAATCATTTGTAAATATAGAGAATTGTAATCCATAAGGTGAACTATTCATCTTCTCAATAGCCTCATCATAAGAATTAACTCTAATTAGACTAACAATAGGTGCAAAAACCTCTTGACACACAATATTCATATCATCGGTTACATCAGCCATAATGGTTGGAGCAAATGCTCCATCTATCTCCTCTCCACCTGCCACAACCTTAGCACCCTCATTTTTAGCACTCTCTATCCAACTCTTAGCACGATTTAGTGCATCTCGATTTATAAGAGGTCCCATAAATGTATCCTCTTCATAAGGGGAGCCAACTTTTAACTCCCTACTCTCCTTTGCAATGGCATCAGTAAACTCATCATATATATCACTATGGACAAAAATTCTCTGAAGAGATATACACACCTGCCCACTATTTACAAAAGCCCCAAATGTGCATCTCTTTGCAGAATATTTTATATCCGCACTCCTATCGATATAGGTAGCCGCATTTCCACCAAGCTCTAAGCTAACCTTTTTAATTCCTGCCTCTCTTGTAATAATAGTTCCAACAGGCACAGAGCCTGTAAATGATAAAACTCTTGGAATTGAACTTTTAACTAAGGTGCTACCAACTTCCGCATCTCCATATACCACACTTAGAGCATCTTTTATGGCATACTCTGAACTAATAAATAGTTTTGCTAACTTATATGCTGTAAGTGGAGCTTCCGGCGTTGGTTTTAAAACAACAGAATTTCCTGCACCAAGTGCCGGTGCAATCTTATGTGCTACAAGATTTAGAGGGAAATTAAATGGTGTTATACATGCTACTACACCAACAGGAACCCTTTTGAAATATGCTACACTCTTTTTGCCACTTGGAGCAATATCTGTTGGAATTGTCTCCCCATTTAATCTTACTAACTCTTTTGCAGTAAGCTCTATTGTCTCAATACATCTATCAACCTCCACCCTTGCAAAAGCTAATGGCTTTGCAACCTCATCAACAATAGTTAAAGCAATATCTTCTCTATACTCTCTCAACTTATCAGCTACATCTTCAAGCCATGATACTCTCCGATATAGTGGAGATTTGGCTGTATCTTTTGAGGCTTTTTTGGCAATCTCAAGAGCCTTTATGGCATCATCTCTATTACATATAGGATACCTTGAGACAACTTCACCGCTATATGGATTAGATATTGTCCCTAACTCATCTCTACTCTCTTCACTACTTCCCATAAGGAGCTTTGCATCTATAATTGTATTACCTCTTATAAATATTTTAAACATTATTTAACCTTTTTAATGAATTATATCAAAATTTTGAGA
>JALWZK010000020.1:1824-2639 GCA_027002665.1 Campylobacteraceae bacterium
CCATAGTAGAATTAGTTTGTGGTATTGGTCTCTGTTGTATTGGTTTCTGTTTTAGAGTTACTTTCTTCTGTAGTGGAAGTAGAGCTATCTTCCTCTTTTTTCTCTTTAGCTTTAACCTCTTCTTCTGTTTTAGTCTCTACAGATTTATCTTCTGTTTTTGATTTTTTGAGTTCATCCAATTTCTCTTTAAGTTCATCTAACTCATCTTTTAAATCATCTTTATCACTTTTTATATCTTCGATAGCTTTGTTATTTGCTCCATATTTATATACTAACTCTCCACCATCATAACCCTGTTTGAGTATTACAGCACTAAATCCAATTAGTATAAATATAAAAAATAGTCTTGCTATAAAACCAGAAAACAACATAAATAGCAATTTAAGAACTAATAGGACCAATGAGCCATAAACAATATAAATTCCCAATGCTTTATGCTCTTTTAATTCTGCTTGTCCTGCAGTTGATAGTGCTGAAAATGCCTCTTTTCCGTCAGTTACACCTGTGAAATATGCACCAGCTATTGCAACAACCGCAATTAAAATTAAAAAGAGTGAAAAGACAGATAATGCTCTTTTTCTAAAGAAGAGGTTTATAAACTCTAACAGTATAACTATAATAGGTATAGCTACAACAAAATGCACCACTGCTGGGTGGAGTAATAGAGGTATATCTATTGGCAGTTCTATAGGAATTGTTAGATTTGGTAATGACATTGAATCTCCTTATTTCATGAAAAATTTAATTTATTATAACTAAAAAATATAATTTTATATGTTAAAATTTTAAATTTATAGAGTTTTTTTAACTCTTGA
>JALWZK010000021.1 GCA_027002665.1 Campylobacteraceae bacterium
CTGCATCACTATTTATAATCCAATCTGGTTTATACTTTTTTTTAGCTAAAAATGCAAGTTTTGTCATAAACTTTTTCTGTTGATAATATCCTTTTTCATCAATAATAGTAATATCAAACTCTTGAGATAATTTAGATAAAATCTCTCTAGTCCCATCAGTTGAGTTATTATCCATAATCATAAAAGCATCAACTCCTAAATTGGAGTGAGTTCTAATATTAGCCTCTATAATATCAGCCTCATTTTTAACCAAAATAGTCATAACTAATTTAATACTATTTAGATTTGGTCTATGTGTAAAATAGTCAAGCATATAAAATCCTTAAAATTTAGATACCCATTTTACAGATACTATCTCTAATTTTTACTTAATGGTTTAACTTATTTTGATATAATCCCATTAAATTATCTGGAGTTGTTATGATAGGAATTGTAGATTATAATATGGGAAATTTAGCATCAATTATAAATGCCTTCAATAAAATTGGTGCTTCTATTAGAGTAGAGAGTAACCCTCTAAAACTTAAAGAGTATGATAAACTAATTCTACCAGGTGTTGGAGCATTTGGTGATGCTATGCAACACTTAAGAGAGAATGATATGGATAAAGCCATTATAGACTTTGTATCTACCAATAGACCACTTCTCGGGATATGTCTTGGAATGCAGTTACTATTTAATAGCTCAAAAGAGTTTGGAGAACATAGAGGATTAGGTTTAATAGATGGAGAGGTTATTCCATTTAATAGAGAAAAATTTGACCATAAACTAAAAGTTCCTCACATGGGTTGGAATGAGATTTTTAAAAAGAAAGATACTCCACTATTTCATGGATTAAAAGATGAGTTCTATCTCTATTTTGTCCACTCATATCATGTTAAGTGTGATAATAGATATGTTATTGGAAAAAGCTATTATGGATATGAGTTTGTAAGTGCTGTTAATAGAGATAATATATATGGAATACAACCACACCCAGAGAAGAGCCATCAAAATGGACTTAAGATTATAGAGAATTTTGTAAAATTATAATCTATATTCTCTCTCAACTATTTATTTTAAAGGAATAAAAATGACAATACTACCAGCAATAGATTTAAAAGATGGAAAAGCTGTAAGACTTAGTAAAGGATTAATGGATAGTGCTAAGATATATAGTAGTGAACCGTGGCAAGTTGCTAAGAGATTTGAAGAGCTTGGAAGTGAGTGGCTACATATAGTAGATTTAAATGGAGCCTTTGCAGGAGAGCCAAAAAATTTAGAACAGATTAAAAAAATTAGAGAGAATTGTAACTTAAAGTTAGAATTAGGTGGTGGAATTAGAGATGAAGGGACAATTAAGATGTATCTTAAGCTTGGAATTGATAGAGTAATATTAGGTTCAGTTGCTCTTAAAAATCCACAATTTGTAAAAGATATGGCAAAAAGGTATCCTATTGTTGTGGGAATTGATGCAATTGATGGAATGGTAGCAGTTGAAGGTTGGGGTGAAGTTAGTAGTATGAGAGCTACCGATTTAGCGAGAGAGTTTGCTAATGCAGGAGTTGAAGCTATAATCTGCACAGATGTTAGTAGAGATGGAATGCTTAGTGGAGTTAATATTGACTGGACATTAGAGATAAAAGAGGCTTCAGGCGTAGAGACTATTGCAAGTGGTGGAGTGAGAGATATAGAGGATATTAAGAGATTGATTGACGCTAAGATTGACGGCACTATTGTAGGAAAAGCCTTTTATGAGGGAACACTTAATCTTGAGGAGGCCTTTAAACTAACTAAGGAGGGATAATGAGAGATAAATATTATGAATTGACAATTACACTAAAAGATAATTTTGTGGAGTTTCTTGCCGATTTTATTACCAATATTGCAGGTAATGGAGTTGAGATAGGGAAGGGCAAGATTATTGTTAGAAGTGAAAATAGTGTCGATTATATAAAAGATGCAGTTGAATCTCTAATTAATTCACTGGGAAAACCGATAAAGGTTGATTATAAGATAGAGAAAAAGAGTAATGAAGATTGGATATTGAAATATCAAAACTCTATAGAGCCAATTGAGGTTGGTAAGTTCTATATACATCCAAGTTGGCATGAGAAAAAAGATGGTAAAATAAATATTAAAATAGACCCAGCATTGGCATTTGGCTCAGGACACCATACTACAACTTTCTCATGCCTTGAGGCTATATCTAAATTTGTTAAGAGTGGTGATAGAGTATTAGATGTTGGGTGTGGCTCCGGAATCTTAGGATTGGCAGCTAAAAAATTGGGTGCTAAGGTTGAGCTTTGCGATACCGACCCAATCTCTGTGGATAGTTGTGCAAAAAATTTTGCATTAAATGGCGTAGAGTATGACGAGTTGTGGGAAGGTTCAGCCAATATGGCAAAAGGTAAATATAATATTATTATTGCTAATATTATTGCTGATGTGCTTAGAACAATAGATAAAGATTTAAAGAGAGTTCTAAAAGAAGATGGTATTTTGATACTTTCGGGAATCTTAGATAAAAAGGAAGATAGCGTAGCCAAACTCTATAGTGATTTGAAGCTAATAGAGCGAAAAGTAAAAGATGAATGGGTAACACTCATATATAAAAAAGTATAAGGAAGATAAAAGAGG
>JALWZK010000022.1 GCA_027002665.1 Campylobacteraceae bacterium
GATGTAAAAGAGGCGATAAAGAGTGTAGAGTTAGCTTGTAAAAAATATAATAAACCTTATGGATTTCATGTAATAGAATCAGATCCGAGAAGATTACAAGAGAGGATAGATGAGGGTTGCACTTTTTTAGCTTATAGTTTAGACTTTTTCTTTTTGGGAGATACTGCAAGAGCAGGAATGCAGAAGATTAAAGAAGGATTACAAAGATGAAAATTATATCAATAATTCCAGCAAGAATGAACTCAAGTAGATTTCCAAATAAACCAATGGCAGATATTTTGGGGACACCAATGATTGGGCATGTATATAAGAGAGTTAAATTAAGCCCTCTCTTAGATGAGGTATATGTAGCTACATGTGACCAAGAGATATATGACTATATAATCTCAATTGGTGGAAAGGCTGTTATGACAAGTGATTGTCATGAGAGATGTAGCGATAGATGTGCAGAGGCTATGTTAAAGATTGAGAAAGATGAAAATATAAAAGTTGATATTATGGTAATGGTTCAAGGAGATGAGCCTTTAACATATCCAGAGATGATAGATGAGGCAGTCTCTCCAATGGTTAAAGATAGAGATATATTAATTACCAATCTTGTAGCAGATTTAGAGACTATCCAAGAGTTTGAAGACCCAAATGAGGTTAAAGTGGTTATGGATTTAGAAGGTAATGCTATATATTTTAGTAGAGAACCAATTCCAAGTAGGAAAAAGGGAGTTTTAGATGTTCCTATGAAAAAGCAAGTCTGTGTTATACCATTTAGAAGAGATTTTCTATTAGAGTATAATAGTATGCAACCAACTCCATTAGAGATAATTGAGTCTGTGGATATGATGAGGATTATTGAAAATGGCTTAAAGGTAAAGATGATACCAACTAAGTTTAAAACAAAAGCTGTAGATACTCCAGAGGATTTAAAAGTGGTTATAGAGATAATGAGAGAAGATAGGCTATATAGACTAAGTTATTAAAAAGGATATAATTATGTCAATTAAGAAGAGTATTTTTAATATGATTAAAAGTATATATGTCTCTATTCCCAAAATAATACCAACCTATTTAGGAAAGAGATTTAGAGCTGAAAGTGCAGAACTATTAGTTGTAATAGATGAAATAGATACAAAATATGGAGTATTGAAATTTTACTGTATGGGTTGGATACCTCTGTGGCGTTCTCAAACACTGTTTACCAAAGAACCTGAAATGATTGAATGGATTGATAATATGGATAGAGACAGTATTTTATGGGATATTGGAGCAAATGTAGGTTTATACTCTGTCTATGCAGGATTAAAAGGGTTAAAGGTTTTTGCATTTGAGCCGTCTGCATTAAATACATTTCTAATCTCTAAAAATATTGAGATAAATAACTTAAAAGATAATGTTACTCTATTTCCTATTGCTATATCTGATAAAAATGAGTTTGGTTATTTAAATATGACAACTACAGATTTAGGAGGAGCATTAAATGAGTTTAATGAAGATAATATTAAAACTGTTGGAAATGGAGCTTATCAAGCTAATGTAGTATTTAAGCAAGGCATGTTTGCATATTCGATTGATGAATTAATTGAAAAATATAAATTTGCTGTTCCAAACTATATTAAAATAGATGTTGATAGTATTGAAGATAGAATAGTATATGGTATGAAAAGAACCTTAGATAACCATACTCTAAAGGGGATTTTTTTGGAATTAGATGAAACGGAAGATAGAACTCAACAATTAATAGACTTTTTATCTCAGAAAGGTTTTAAATTAAAAGAGAAAAGACATTCTGATATGTTTAATAATAGTAAGTTTCAAACACAATTCAATTATATTTTTCAAAGAGAATAAATTATGACCTATTTAGTTACAGGTGGAGCAGGTTTTATTGGTAGTTCTGTTGCAAGGAGACTTATAGAAGATGGAAATATTGTCTATATTATAGATAATCTTAAGACAGGATATCTGGATAATATTCCAGAGGGTGCAGTATTTATTAATGGGGATTTTAGTCGAGATGAGGTTATAGATAGATTAGAGAATAAAAAGTTTGATGCTATTTTTCATATTGGAGGGCAGAGTTCAGGCGAAATTAGTTTTGAAGAGCCAGAGTATGATTTAAATACAAATACACTCTCAACTCTAAAACTTCTAAAATATTGTGTTAAGACAGGTTGCAAGAGATTTATATATGCCTCAACTATGTCAGTCTATGGAGAAGATGGCGTAAAAGAGCAGTTTAGCGAAGATGATGCTACAAATCCAAAATCATTCTATGCAGTTGGAAAGTTAGCAAGTGAAAAGTATATGGATATATTCCATAGAGAGTTTGGGATAGATTTTGTATCACTTAGATATTTTAATGTATATGGAGTTGGACAGAATTTAGAGAACTTAAAGCAGGGAATGGTAAGTATATATCTAAAACAGTTCTTTGATAATCATTTCGAAAAGGTTGAAGTAAAAGGGAGTTTAGATAGATTTAGAGATTTAATATATATTGATGATGTTACAGATATTACAGTTACTTCAGCACATAATAGCAGGTTTTATAATCAGATTATAAATATTGGAACAGGAGTTAAGACTACCGTTAGAGAGATATTGGATTTAATAAAACTATATAC
>JALWZK010000023.1 GCA_027002665.1 Campylobacteraceae bacterium
AAAAAAAAAGATAGAATTTCATATTTATTACCAAATTACATGTTATTATTTTTAATAAAATTTTAAATAAAGGATTTAAATTATGAGAATGTTATCTTCTCTATTAGTAGTTATACTTTTACAGTCATCATCACAATTTGCATATAAGACTCGTCGTTATATACAGAGAAATATGCTTGAGTTCTTTTAATTAATATGGGTATCTATTACCCAATAATTGTAAAAAAATATAAATTATCTTCACTTTTATAGCTATAAAAGTAAAATATATTATAATGTGTTTGATGAAACCTATTCAATTTTTAAGTAATTCTGCTCAGATAGATAATATTATAAAGGGTTTAACGCTAAGTAAGTCACTTTTTGTATCAGCCATCTTAATAGGAGAGAGACATACCGGAAAAAAGACTCTAATTAAGAGCCTATTTCCAAACCAGAAATTTATTGATGGTAAAGATTTTGATACATTAAGTAGAGTCTTAGAGGAGTCGGAAGAGGTTATTATATATAACTTTGAAGCAATTAGCAATATAGATGCTCTAAATTTTGAAAGTAAGAGAGTTATTGCCATTGCAGATATAGTTAAGCCTACTCCTGCGATAGAGAGAAAATTTGCATTTATATATAAAATGCCTTCACTCAAAGATAGAGGTGAAGATGATATTGAGATGCTTATAGACTATTTTATCAAAGATATTAAAAAGAATCTAATGATAGATAACTCAGTAACTTTAAGTAGTAGAGATGTGGATTTGAATGAAAATATAAAGTCTCTAAAATCATCTATATATAGGAAGTTAATATTGAATAGTCTAACACGAGATGATATTGAGAATATCCTATTTGAATATCTATATAAGAGTATAAATGGGAATAATGCTTACAGGGAGAATCTATCACTTTTTGAGAAGCCATTAATTAAAGCCGGTCTAAAAAAATTTAAATCTCAATTAAGATTGTCGTCTGTGCTTGGTATAAATAGAAGCACTCTAAGGAAAAAGATATATGAGTATTCCATTAACTGATTTTAAATTTTTTATAGAATATGATGCAAATCCATTTGTTCTATTTAACTCAAAAGGCAAGATAGTCTATCTAAACTATAGTGCAGAGATGTTAATGGGTTCTTGCACTCCAAAGGAGCTTTTTGATATTGCCCTATATTATGCACCTAAGAGTTTTGGATATAAAAAGACACTTATCGATTTATCCTTTGGATATTTTGAATTTTATGCTATAAATGTATCCTACTCTAATGAGGAGGAGATAGCTATACATCTATATAATAAACCTATGGTAAAGATTAATAGAACTATAAATTTAGAAGGCTACTCCTTAACCGATATTAATCTACTTTTTGAGGCAAATATAGAGCTTTTTAAGATGCAATATTCGGGTGAATTGAAATTAGTAACAGACTATGAGCTACCCAAACTATATATTCATCAAAATAACTTCTCGTTTTTAATTCGTAAAATTTTTGAACAGATGAAAAATTCGCCTATAATTGAGATTAAGATAATTATTAAAATTGGGGAGCTAATTGTTGTTAATAAAAAGAGGTATCCCATAATACTATTCAATTTTATATGTAAAAATAGAGATAAGAGCAGAGATAAAGATATATATAATATTGCCACAGAAAACTATATAAATGCTCATTTTAAAGAAAATATGGTATCTTTAGAGATACCAGCTATTAAATAGTGCTATTTTTATATATTAATTTGTAATATTTTTTGTATAATAATAGAATGCAAGAGGCGAAAGAATTATTTAAAAAATTAAAAATTGTATCACTATTGGATTTAGCTCTTATCACTCCATCGGGATATAGTAATAATACTCTATCTAAGGAGCTAATAGTAGGAGAGGTTCAAACATTTAAAGCAGAGGTGATTAATGTAAATGTAAATCTTAATGGTGGGAGAATGCATGTCGTTTTCAATCTGTCGGAGCTTAATATAGAGTTAAAATCGATATTTTTTAAAGTTACTCCCTACCACTATGATAAATTTAAAATAGGAACCCACCACTATATTCAAGGTAAGATTATCTCCTTTAGAGGTGAAATTCAGATGATACAACCTAGGTCCATTCAAAATGTAGGCGGGATTATTCCCAAATACTCCACAGCTATTCCAAACCATCAGATAAGAGAGTTAATTAGAACCTACATTACGAAGAAAAACTTATATAGTGAAGGTTTAAATAGATATGAGGTCTCTCTATTAATGAAACTCCATTATCCCAAAACTTTAGAGGATATTGAATCCTTAGATACAGATATTTTAAAATTTATAGAGGCATTTAATCATATTAAAAAACTTAGAGGTAAAAAGATTCACTTTCCGGCATTGGAGTCTCTAAATGGAAATGTAGAGGAGTTTATTTCCAACCTACCATTTAAACTAACGAGAGACCAAGAGAGGGTGATTAGTGAGATAGAGAGGGATTTAAAAAATAGAGATAGAGCTGTTAAACGGATTGTTATTGGAGATGTCGGCTCTGGTAAAACTATAATAATATTAGCAAGTGCAGTTATGGCATATCCCCACAAATCTATTTTAATGGCTCCAACTTCACTTCTTGCTCTACAGATATATGAAGAGGCTACAAAATTTTTACCAAAATATATGAAAATAGCTTTAATTAAACAGCGAGATAGCAAAGGTGACTATTTAAGTGCCGATTTTATTATTGGAACCCACGCTCTATTATATAAAGATGATATGCCAACAGCCCCATTAATTATGGTAGATGAGCAACATAGATTTGGAACAAAACAGAGAGTTAAACTGGAGCAGATTGTAGCACAGGGGAAGCGTAAACCCCATTTTTTACAATTTTCGGCAACTCCTATCCCACGAACACAAGCGATGATGGAGAGTGAACTTATCGATATGAGTCTAATTACAACAACTCCATTTAAGAAAGATATTACAACAGAGGTTATAGATAGGAGTGACTTTAATAGACTATTAAAGGAGATAGAGGCTCAAATATCAAAAAATAATCAAGTTCTAATTGTATATCCACTTGTCGAAGAGAGTTGTGCCATTGCCTATCAATCTATTGATGAGGGGAGAGGATTTTGGGAGAGGAGATTTAAAAATGTATTTGTAACTCATGGAAAAGATAAGCGAAAAGAGGAGATTTTAATTGAATTTAGAGAAAAGGGGGATATTCTATTGGCAACTACAGTTGTAGAGGTTGGAATATCTCTCCCCAGACTTACTCTAATTGTAATTGTGGGTGCGGAGAGGTTAGGCTTAGCTACACTCCATCAGTTGAGAGGGAGAGTAGGACGCTTAGGTCTTAAGAGTTGGTGTTATCTATTTACCAATGATAAATCAAACAAGAGACTACAATCTTTTTGTAAAACTCTCAGTGGATTTGAGATAGCAAAATTGGATTTAAAATTTAGAAAGAGTGGAGATATTTTAGATGGAACGATACAGAGTGGATTGCAATTTAAATGGTTGGACCTTGCTGAAGATGAAGATATTGTAAAGATGGCTAAGGAGAGGTTAAATAATTTATCATGAAAAATTTAATATTAATAATACTATTTACAGCTACTCTATACTCTACTATATATGAAAATGGTAATGGTAAAGGTGGGACTAAGTGGGAGATATATAACAGGTCTCCACTCTCAATGGTTAAATATATATATGATAGAGATAGAAAGAGTAGAGTGGTTCTATTGAAAGGGAAGGATATAAAGAGTGGATATATGCTACCTATGGAGCGAGACTCCAAAAAGTGGTGTAAGAGTAGAGGTAAATCCCTAAAATGGAGCATAAAAACCAATTATGATTTTGTTATCTTAGTGAGTCTGCAGACAACCAAAGGGCATAGATATATTATATATACTCCAAGTAGTGATAGTATAGGTGCTGGATATTACGGATTGGGTAGAGAGGCTATAGATGGAAAGTGGCATAATTTTAAGCGAGACCTCGATTTAGATTTAAAGAGATATGAGCCGGATAATAATATTATAGCAGTTGATACATTTTTTATTAGAGGTAGAGAGATTAGAGTTGATGATATAGAGATAGAGAGTATTAAAGATATTAAAAAGAAAAAGATTGCTATTAAAAAACCTAAAGAGTGTAATATCTATATTCCAATGGAAGATGATACAAACAGCATATTAGATGAGTATGATACTGTCCCACCGGTAATTAAATTAAATGGTCCATCTACTGTTACTGTCAAATTGGGTGGAGTATATAGAGAGCAGGGAGCAGTAGCCATTGATAATGTTGATGGTAAATTAGATGTAGATATATCAGGTGATATCGATACAAATAGAGTAGGAACATATACACTATTCTACTTGACAAGAGATAAGACAGGTAATACCTCTATGACAACTCGCATGGTTAGAGTGATAGGAGTGCCACCTCCAAAACATATCAAGAGAAAGCACCATATAAAAATGAGAATAAAGCAAAAAAAAATAGAGGAGAATTTAGATCTGGAGAAGGATATTCCCATAGAGGATAATGCTCTACAGGAGTATGGAATTGTAGATGATTAAAATTCAATAAGGAGATATACATGAGCTTAGATGAGTTAAAAGAGATAATACGAAATGAGATTGGAGTTTTACTCTACTTTTCAGGAGAGAATTGCAATGTCTGCCACGCCTTAAGACCAAAATTTAAAGAGCTGTTTGATAAAAGTTTTCCTTTAATAAGACAGATATATATAGATGCAGAGAAAAATCCTCTAATCGCTGCTCACTTTAGAGTCTTTTCAGTGCCGACTATATTAGTCTTTTTAGATGGGAGAGAGTTTATTAGAGAGGGGAGAGCCGTTAGCCTATATCAATTCAAAGATAAACTGTTAAGACCATATAATATTATTCAAAACTCTTAATAATAAAATATCTATCTTTCCCATTTGGCACAAACCAATATTTAACCTTAATAGATTTATGGTTGGAGAGTTTCATAAGATTTACTCTCTTACACTCTATTAGAGGATAATCTATTCCACCTTTAAAGAGTTGATTACATCTAAGAATCCTTAAAATTGTAGATATTAGAGCTTTATGTAGAGAGTTAAACTTAAATTGCCATTTGGCATACTCTGAACAGGTAGGATAATATCTACAGTTTGCAGGTGTCATTACAGATAGATACTGATAGGCTTTAATTAGAGATTTAAAAATTTTTTTCATTGTCTCTCTAACTCCTCTTGAAGTTCAAGAAGCTCTAAATATCTGTCACTCTTCTCTTCATACTCATCTTCCAATTTTTTTAACTCATTGGCAACTTCGATTAATCCTCTCTGCATGTAGCACTCTGGATTCGAGAGACATCTATTAAGCTCATCTATTCTACTCTCAAGCTCCTCTATAATATCAGGTAGTCTATCTAAATCTCTCTGGTCTCTATAAGAGAGTTTAGTCTGTCTTTTTACTCTATAATGAGAAGTTGTTTTACTCTCTCGCTTTATCTCACTATCTATTCTATATAACTCATCTATACTCTTATCAATAGATAGATACTCACTATAGTTTTGGTATGACTCCTCAATAATCCCATTCCCTTTAAATATAAGGAGTTTTGAGGCAATCTTATCTATAAAATATCTATCGTGGCTTACAAATATTAATGCACCTTGAAAATTTATTAACTTCTCCTCTAAGATATTTATAGTCTGAATGTCAAGGTCATTTGTAGGCTCATCTAAGATAAGACAATCAACTTTCTTTGTAAATAGAAGTGCTAAGGCTACTCTATTCTTCTCTCCTCCACTAAGATAGCCTATCTTTTTTGTTAAATACTCCTCTGGAAATAGAAAATTTTTTAAATAGGCATATATGTGCATCGATTTTCCATTATCAAGCTCTATTCTATCCCCCCCTTTTGGTAAGAATGTCTCCATTATGCTCTTATTATCATCTAACATCTCTCTCTGTTGGTCAAAATAGCCTATTGAGAAATCTCCTCGCTTGATAGTGCCACTATCCGCTTCTACTCTGCCAAGAAGTATCTTAAGTAGTGTCGATTTTCCAGAACCGTTGTGTCCCACTACTGCTATTTTATCTCTCTGTAAAATTCGTATAGTTAGATTTTCAATAAGCTTTTTCCCTCCTATGGAGTAGTTTAAATTCTCAATTTCAAATAGCATCTTCTTCTTAGATATTGATGAACCCTCTGAATTAAAACTCTTCTTCTCTCTCTCCAACTCAATCACCATTTTTCGTATCAGAGTTGGGTCTTTTTTAGCCTTCTCTCTCAGCTCAAATACCCTCTTTTTTCTACCTTGATTTCTCGTAAGCCTTGCTCTAACTCCCTTTCTTAACCACTCTTCCTCTTTTTTTAAAAATTTCAATAAATTCTCATGAGCCCTTTTCATACTCTGCACCCTCTGTTCCTTTTTAATTAAATACTGCTCATATCCTCCAATATAGGAGACTATATTCATATTTTCAATCTCAATAATCCGAGTGGCAATAGTATTGATAAAGTGTCTATCGTGGGAGATAATTACAAGTGTAAACCTCTCTTTTATAAGAATATCCTCCAGAAACTCTACCATATAGACATCAAGATGGTTAGTTGGTTCATCAAGCAGTAGAATATCAGGCTTTTTTAGTATAAGAGATGCCAAGGCGACTCTTCTCTGCTCTCCACCAGATAGACTATTTACATCTCTATACTCATACTCTTTGAGTTTAAACTCCTGTAGAACCCTCTCTATTTTATCATCTAAGTTCCAAGCATTATGGTGGTCAAGATATGTCCCTATCTTAGAGTGTTCTTCCAAGAGTGCCTTATTATTAAAATCTTTAGATATGAGCTTAGATAACTCATTATATCTCTCTTTTGCCTCCTTAAGCTCCGTCAATTCTGCCTCTATGGCATCTCTAACATTTAGATTATCTTGAAATTTTGGATTTTGACTGAGAGAATCTATAACTATTTTACTATTTACAACTCTGCGTCCACTATCAGGCTCAATCTCATTAGATATAATCTTGAGGAGTGTCGATTTTCCACACCCATTCTGTCCGATAATTGCAACCCTCTCCCCCTCATTAAGTGTAAAATTTACCCCTTTTAAGAGCTGTTTTACATCATAATTTTTATCAATATCGAATAGATTAATAAGTGCCACAAAGAAATCCTTTTTTCTGCAATTATAGTCTGTTAATTTTAATATGTTATAATTTTTATATGAGAGTTCTAATTTTATGCACGGGTAATAGTTGTAGAAGTATTATTGCAGAGGCACTTATAGATAGATATATTGATGGAGTAGATGCATATAGTGCTGGTGTAGCTCCAATTGGAGAGGTTAATCCCTATGCCAAGAGAGTCTTAGAGGCTAATGGGATATGGAGAGATAAATATCACTCAAAAGATATTGATAGCATAGAGGATATAGATTTTGACTTAGTTGTAACTGTCTGTGATAGTGCAAAAGAGCAGTGTCCCCTATTTTCAAAGCAGACTCCTCAGGTTCATATAGGATTTAGTGACCCTGATGGAAAAGAGTATTCAGCATTTGAGGATACATATAGAGATATAAAAGATAGACTTTTGCCACAAGTAAAAAAATATTTTAAAAGTTTCACAATCAGATGTGTAGTATCTTAGGCTATTTTAATACTGCAAACTCTTATAGTGAAATAGAGCTATTGAATAGCAGACTCTCACATAGAGGACCGGACAACTCAACCATAAAAGAGTATAGATTTAGAGGAAAAAATCTCTTTCTAACACATAATCGTCTCTCAATACAGGATTTAGATAGTAGAGCTAATCAACCAATGGAGAGTGAGAGATATGTAATACTCTTTAATGGGGAGATATATAACCATTTAGAGTTGAGAAAGAGATGTAATAGAAAATCTTGGGTAACTCATAGTGATACTGAGACACTTTTATATATATTTGAGACTTTTGATATAGAGAAGTCACTATCAATGTTAAATGGTATGTTTGCCATTGGACTATTTGATAAGATAGAGGAGAAATTATATCTTATTCGAGATAGAGTTGGAATAAAACCTCTCTACTGGACATATCAAAAGGGGGAGTTTGCATTCTCAAGTGAATTAAAAGGGTTTAGTGATAGATTGAAGAGTGGAGAGAGCAATAGAGCCTTAATTGAGTTTATGAGTTTTGGATATACACCTGCCGATAGCTCATTTTATAGAGATATATATAAATTGGAGGCGGGACACTATCTGATATTTGATGGTAGTAGAGTATATAAAAAGAGATATTGGAATTTGCCTACAGAACAGATAGATATAGATTACCAAGATGCAGTAGATGAGGTGGAGAGGCTTATTAGAAGTTCAGTTAAGTATAGACTTCTATCGGATAGAGAGGTTGGCACCTTTTTAAGTGGGGGAGTTGATAGTTCACTTATTAGCTCTATTATGCAGCAGAGTAGCAATAGAAAGATTAAGACATTTACTATTGGATTTGAGGATAAGAGCTACAATGAGGCAACTTATGCCAGAGAGATAGCCAAGAAAATAGGTAGTGAACACCATGAATATATCTTTAAGATTGGTGATGTAATTGATTTAATGGAAGATATGGATAGATACTATGATGAGCCATTTGGAGATGCCTCTGCCCTCCCCACTATGTTACTATCTAAATTTACAAAGGAGAGTGTTACAGTAGCTTTAAGTGGAGATGGTGGAGATGAGCTATTCTTAGGTTATGATAGATACTTCTTTGTCAATAGATATT
>JALWZK010000024.1 GCA_027002665.1 Campylobacteraceae bacterium
CATCTATCTTATTTAATTTAGCATAGCTATTTCCAATATTATGAAGTTTCTTAAACTCTAAATCCTTACTATTTATAGAGTTATATACATCTATTGCTTCTTTATACTTTTTCTCTCTATATAGAGTATCTGCCAAGTTAAATCTGGCATTCTCATTCTCTACTTTTTTATATAACTCCTCTGCTTTTTTATAATCCTTTTTTAAATATGCCTCTTTTGCATCATCTAAATATTTAAAATCCAATAGTGATGCAGAACTAAAAGTGCTTAGGAGCAGAGTTAATATTATATATCTCATCTTTTGTCTCCCTTTTTAAATTTTGGAACTGAAAAGAGTGTTGCAAAAAAGAGTAGAATTGCCAATATTAACGGATAGTAAAATAGCTCTTCTCTGTCTCTAATAGTAGAGTTCTCTTCCTCCTCTGCTTTATATCTCTGCTCTATGGTATCTACCAAAAGTTTTATATCATCTTTAGATAGAGAGTATGTCATAAATGCCCCTCTGCTCTTTAGAGCCAACTCCTTTATCTTATCATTTCTCTTAACTATTACAATGTCTCCATTTCTATCTTTTAAGACACCATTTTTCTCTTTTACCACTCCACCCTTAATTGTTCCAATATTATATATGTATATCGATATATTATGTGCCTTTGCATAATCTATCTCTTCTGAAAAATTCTTTTTATCTCCACCATCAGTAAATATTAAGAGGATTTTTCTATTCTCATCTCCAAATAGCTCATTTGAACTTTTTAATAGATTTAGTATATCAGTTCCTTTTAAGCTTAGATAGTCCATTTTAATATTCTTAGCCAGAAATCTAAGTGAGTGATAATCCTCTGTAAGAGGAGAGATTAAAAATGTCTGTGAGCTAAATCCAATAAGTGCTATTTTTGCTTTTTTAAAGAAATTTAAAGACTCAAGAAACTTCTTCTTAGCAAACTCAAATCTATTTGGATATACATCATTTGCAAACATAGACTTACTCATATCGATAGCAGCCACTACATTAATAAAGCTCGATTTGACCTTTATCTCTCCCTTATCTATCTGTGGTCTTGCCAAAGCAATAATAGTTAAAGCTATTGTAAATATCAATAGTATATTTTTAACTCTTTTGGATAGATAGCTATTTTTAATTCGGATTTTATCCAACACTCTCTTACTAAAGATAGTATCCAACTCATAAGATTTTGTACTCATAAAATATATAAGTGGAATAAGTAGAAGTAGTAACCATAAAATCTCAATATTATAGAATGTTATCATCTCTCTACTCCCTATTTTTTAGATAAAAATATAACATTAGTGCAAAGAGTGATAAGAATAGAATATATTGATAGTAGTAGGTTTTTTTAACATATTTATTTGCTTTTATCTCACTCTTCTCCAATCTATTAATAGTCTCGTAAATCTCTTTAAGTCTATTTACGCTATCGCCTACAAAATATTTTCCACCTGTCTCTTTTGCAATCTTCTGTAAAACAGCTGGATTAAAATCTATCCCCTCTTGTCCCACACCAATAGTATAGACCTTTATCCCATACTTTTTGGCAGTATTTATAGCTACACTTAAAGGGATATTTTGGGCATTATCCATTCCATCTGTCAATAGAATTGCTATCTTCTCCTTTGCTTTACTCGTCTTAAATAGATTTGAGCTTAAAAATAGAGCCTCATATAGTGCCGTTCTCTGTCGTCCTGCAATTCCCACCTCAATTCTACTCAAAAGTCTCTTTATACTCTTTTTATCATAAGTTAATGGGACTGCCACATAGGCAAAATCTGCAAATATACTAAGTGCTAACTTATCATGCTTTCTCTGGTCTATAAACCTATCTACAATACTCTTTACAATATCAAACTTATTATATTCAGCCATAGAGCCACTTGCATCTAAGATGAGTGAAATCTCATACCCTTTATCATTTTTAATCTCTATGGTATTTTCTTTTACTGGACTTGCCAATGCTGTAATTAAAAGTATTACAATTAGTAGTTTTAGAATTTTGATTAAGAGACTGCTCTTTTGAGATGCCTTTCGTAGCAGAGATATATTCGGAAAATATATAGACACTCCTCTTGCTCTACACCATCTACTACATATAAAAAATATAATCAATAGAGTAAAAGCTAATGGATATTCAAATGTTATACTACTCATTTAAGCTCCTTTATAAACTCTTTTACTCTATATTCTAAATTTTTATCAAGTGGTGGAACATCTCTTTTATATTTATATTTTTCAAGCTCTTCTATAAGATTCTCAAATCCATTCTGTTGCTCTTTATCTATTAAAACTGCTCCATCGAGGGTAAATCTATATGCTACATCTTTTGGATTTTTGTAATCTATTGAGTTTAAACTATTTAATGCTATCTCTCTCTTGGATAGTTTTCTTCTTCTCCTTCTCCTATTTTTATAAAAGTATATAGCTACTGCTAAAATAGTTAAAGTTAAAATAATTATGGTTAAAAGTATCTCAAAACTATATTCAGGAACTTCAACTATATCTTTTATATCTCTTAACTGCTCCATTATTAACCTTTTATAATTTCAGATAATCTAATATATATATCATCATTAGTATATATC
>JALWZK010000025.1 GCA_027002665.1 Campylobacteraceae bacterium
ATATTAAACCTATTATTAGAGAGAATAGAGATAATAGCACCAATATTATGGTTCATAGTAAGATTATTGCTCTATTTTTTCTTGAATTGGTTGGAACAGGGTTTGATAAAAAAATATTAAACAATGATATACTATTTGCTAATCCAAATGCACAAAAGAGTCTATTAATAGGTGTAATTAGAGGAGATGGTTGTGCTTTAGAAGAGGGGTATCAACTAACTATGTCAAATGAAAAACTTATAGAGCAACTATTTGAGATAGCTCTTAGGTGTGGTCTCTCTCCATATATGAAAAGGGATGCAAAAAAACATAAATATGCAACTGTAAAAGCCTCTCATTTAAAAATATCTTCAAGAGAAGATAGAGAGTTTGTATTGAGTGTAGGTAAAAATATTCAAAATATTAAATTCAATCAGACTACAAAATCTACTCTACGATACTTTTGGTTTGAAGATGAATATTTTATGAAGATTATAGATAGAGAAGAGAGTTATATAGAGGAGAAAGTCTATAATATTGAAGTAGAAGATGACCATTCATATAGTGTAGCGGGAGTTAATGTGCATAACTGTTATATTGGCTCAACTACCGACAATATTGAAGGCATTTTTGATGGATATAAGGAGATGGCTCTTCTATCTAAATTTGGTGGTGGAATTGGTTGGGATTGGTCCAAAGTTAGAGGAATGGGGAGTAGCATTGATGGACATAAACATGCTGCGGGTGGAATTATCCCATTTTTAAAAATTACTAATGATGTGGCAATTGCTGTGGACCAGCTTGGTTGTGTAGCTAAGAATAGTTTTGTTAGGGTTTTAGATAATGATAATACTAAAGTAGTAGCCATTTCAGATGTAAAAGAGGGCGACTTAGTAGAGAGCTTTAATATTGAATTAAATAAGATTCAATATAGAAAAGTTCAAGCTATTCATGAACTTGAAGTTAAAAGAGAAAATCAGATAAAAATATCTTTTGAGAGTGGTGGATATATTATAACCTCAAAGTGGCACCCAATGGCAATAAAGGGAGACAATGGATACTTCTATAAACGGAGTGATGAGGTAGAGATTGGAGAGTATGGAATCAATCATAGAGGGAAAGAGGATAGAATAGTATCTATAGATAACAATCCAAATATTTCAGAGGAGTATATGGATTTAACAGTAGAGGGAACAAATAATTACTTTGCATCTACAGATAAATCTGATAATTTCTATCTAACTCACAATACACGAAAAGGTGCAATTGCTGTATATATAGAGCCGTGGCATATAGATATTAAAGACTTTTTAGATTTAAAAAAGAACTCAGGTGAAGAGAGAAGAAGGGCTCATGATTTATTCCCTGCTCTATGGTTAAATGATATATTTATGCAGAGAGTTCAGGAGAATGGAGATTGGACTCTATTTGACCCTTTTGAGGTTAGTGAATTGACCGATTTATATGGAGATGAGTTTACTAAAAGATATTTGGAGTTAGAGAAGAGAGATAATATTACAAAAGAGGTAGTATCTGCTAAGGGATTATGGAAAGATATTTTAAGAAGCTATTTTGAGACAGGAAACCCATTTTTAACATTTAAAGATACAGCCAATAGAAGAAATCCGAATAGTCATACTGGGGTTATTAGAAGTAGTAATTTATGTGTAACAGGAGATACAAGAATATTAACTAAGAAATATGGATATGTACCTATTAAGAAAGTATCAGGAAGGTCTTTAGAGTGTTGGAATGGAAAAGAGTGGAGTAAGACAGAGATTTTTCAAACATCTAACTCTCAAAAAGTACTCAAAGTAGAACTCTCTTCTCAGCAGACGATAGAAGCAACACCTTATCATAAATGGGCTGTCATAGTACAAGATAAACGAGGCAAAAAAATCTCTGAAGTTATCAAGCGAACTTATGAACTTGAAAAAGGGGATAAACTTGCTAAATTTGAGTTAGAACCCATTCCTCATGGTACAAAAACGCTAAAATATGCTTATGAAAATGGATTTTATACAGCAGACGGCACAGAAGTAAAAAATAATAGCATTATTGGTGCAAAAATTTATCTTTATCATGATAAAAGAGCATTATTAAACTTTTTTGGGGGTTATAAGCATAAACATATCAAAGATAAAAGAATTACTCTTAATTATGAACATAAAGTTCTTAAAAAGAAATTTTTTATTCCTAACAATAAATATAGCGTACAGAGTAGATTAGATTGGTTAGCAGGATATATTGATGGAGATGGGGTATTGGTAGAAAATGAATCATCGCAATCTATTCAGATAGCTTCTACAAATAAAAAATTTCTTCTTGATATAAAATTGATGCTTCAAGAGTTAGGAATACATAGCAATATTTCTCATTTTAAAGATGAAGGCTATAATCTAATGCCAAGAAATGATAGTAGTGGAAAATCTAAAGAGTATTGGTGTAAAGCACAAAGTAGATTAAGTATTGCAGGTCAAGCTATTAATAGATTGTTAGATTTAGGTTATAAAGGATATCGAGTAGTCCCAAAAAAACAAAATTATAATCGTTCAGCAATTAGATATGTTAAAGTTTTAAATGTAATAGATGAAGATATTGAAAAAGCTACTTATTGTGGAAATGAACCTAAAAGAAATAGAATGATGTTTGATGGGATAATGACACTACAATGCACCGAGATATTCCAAAACACTGCTCCAAATCACTATAAGATAAAGGTAACATATATAGATAGAAGTGTCGATATCTTTGAAGAGGATGATATTGTAACTCTTGATAGTGGAGTTACCAAACCTGCCAAAAAGATTACGGCATTGGATAAGTTAAATGGAAAGCAAGTTTGGATAGTTGATAAGGAGTCTATTGATGGAGATACTGCCGTCTGTAACTTAGCATCTGTCAATCTATCTAAAATAAATAGTAGAGAGGATATTGAGAGGGTTGTTCCTATTGCTATTAGAATGTTAGATAATGTAATTGATTTAAATTTTTACCCCTTAGCTAAGGTTAAAAAGACAAATGAAAGCACCAGAGCCATTGGACTTGGGGTTATGGGTGAAGCTCAGATGTTAGCAGAGAATAGAATTAGGTGGGGTTCGGATGAACACCTATATAAGATAGATGAGATTATGGAGGCAATCTCATATTGTGCTATTAAAACCTCCAGCGATTTAGCAAAAGAGAAGGGTAAATATCCAAAATTTGAGGGTTCAAATTGGAGTAAGGGTATTTGTCCAATAGATAATGCCAATAGATACGCTTGTGAACTTGTCCATAGAGAGATGAGTTATAACTGGAGTGAGTTAAGAGAGAAGATAAAGCGAGATGGAATGAGAAATGGGTATCTTATGGCTATTGCTCCAACCTCATCTATCTCTATCTTAACAGGCACAACTCAAGCTATTGAGCCTGTATATAAGAGAAAGTGGTTTGAGGAGAACCTATCTGGACTTATACCGGTTGTTGTTCCAAATCTATCTCCTGATACTTGGGAGTATTATACTCCAAGTTATGAGCTAAACCAAAATTTACTTATAAAAGCTGGAGCGGTTCGCCAAAAGTGGATAGACCAAGGGCAGTCTCTAAATATATTTATAACCTTAGATAAAGCGAGTGGAAGATACCTAAATGAGATATATATGAATGCGTGGAAGTATGGATTAAAATCGACCTACTATCTCAGAAGTCAATCTCCGGAGACTACAAATGATATTGCAGATAGAAGTATAGAGTGTGTTGGGTGTCAATAGGAAATGAGATATTATGAGTTAAAAGCGGTAGTTGAATATCTAAAGGGATTCAATTATATAAAAAGGGCGAGACGAGTAGAGGATAATACGGTAGAACTCTTATTCGATCGCTCAAATAGTATATTTTTCAATATGAGAAGAGGAGATAGCTTTATATATAAAAGAGACTCCTCTCACCCACTCAAAAGTTACCAAGCACCATTTGATAGACTCCTACACTCCTTCGTGTCCGCCTCTAAGATATTGGATATACAACTGTTTCAAAATGATAGAGTTATCCGTTTTATACTCTCTCCAAAGAGTAGTTATAAGGCTCAAAAGATAGCTCTTCAGTTTGAGTTCACAGGCAAACACACTAATATTATACTAATAGATAGTAGAGAAATAGTGATAGAGGCTCTAAGACATATCGATAGTAGTAGCTCATTTAGAGTTATTCGTCCATCTATTAAATTGGAGCCAATTCCCCCATTTAGTGGTAAATTAAATAGAGATAAGAAGATAGATAATATTGAGGAGTATTTAACTCAAAGATATATCCAATATGAAGAGAAGAGATTAAAAGAGTTAAAGAGACAGAAGCTATTGAGCCTATCTAAAAAACAGGAGAAGTTAAAAGAGGCTCTTAATAATTTACCAGATAGCAATAGTTTAATGAGAGATAGCGAGAGGTATCAAAACTTAGCAAATATTATCCTATCAAATCTACACAAGATAAAACCCTATGATAGAAAACTTGAAACTTATGATTTTAATGGAGATAAGATAACTATTAAGCTCCCTGAAAATATAGTTCCCAATAGAATGAGTGAATACTTCTTTAATCTATCAAAAAGGGCAAAGGCTAAGGCTAAGAATATACATATAGAGAGAGAGAACTTAATTACAAAAATAGAGTTCTATTCAAATATATATTATGCTATTGAGAGTGCAAAGACAACTCAAGAGTTGGAACTTTTAATGCCCAAAAGGGGGAAATCGGAGAGAAAAAAGGCAAAGATTAGAGAGAGTGAGCTATTTTGGATAGATGACTATAAGGTTTTAATTGGAAGAAACGCCAAAGAGAATCAAGCTCTACTCAAATTGGCAAAAGCAAATGATATATGGATGCATATTAAAGATATTCCATCATCTCATCTAATTATTAAGACAGATAAACAGAATATTCCCGATAGTGTCATTCAGAAAGCTGGAAAGCTATGTGTGGATTTCTCCCTAAGAAAAGCTGGAGACTATAGAGTTGATTATTGTAGAAGAAAATTTGTAAAAATTCAAGAGGGTTCACGCGTAGAGTATAGCAAATATAAGAGTATTATAGTTAGAAAAGAGGGAGTTGAGATAAGAGAATGATACTAAATCGTAATATTCTCTAATATCTCTATATCATCTCCTCTAATAACTATAACATCAATAGAAAACGCAATATCTAAATTTTTACTTCTAATGTAATAGTTAGTTGAGTTTATAATTCTTCTCAGCTTAGTTGGAGTTAAATTATATATTGGGTCGAAATCGGCCTCTGCCGATTTAACCTCTATAAAGTGCCATATACCATTTTTAATAGCAATAATATCAATCTCGCCAAACTTTCTTGCAAAATAGTTTCTCTCAACTACTCTAAAACCTAAATCCTCAATATATTTAACTGTTCTATCCTCATTAATGTTTCCTATACTCTTAGACATTTTGAGGAATTACCTCCACTTTTATAGATTTAAATATGGGAGTCATAATAAGCTCATCTCTCTCATCTCCAAATATAGCATTTATTTTAGATTTTGAGTGGTGAAATGTACAGAATAGCGTTTTGGGTCTCATCTTATCTGTAAATTTGACATTTAAAGGCGATGTTTCTCCATATTGACTCTTTAAGATAACCCTATCTCCAATTTTTCCCCTATCTTCAATCGATGCTAAGATAATATCTTCGCTACATCTATTTAAAAGTCTTTGAGACCTCTTTGTCTGGGCTGAGTTATTATATTGGGATAGAGTTCTTCCCGTTGTAAGGTAGTAACCACTACTACTGTAGAAGGTTTTATCCAATATCTCTTTTACCATTCCCCTTAAACTATATTGATGATATATAAATCTTCCAAATCCATCTTCTGTTCTAAATTTTGATATATGTAAAATTGGAGTATCTCTATCATGGTATATCGGCCACTGCATACCCTGTTTTAATCTATTATACTTAGCTCCACTAAATCTATCTGATGCAACTTCTGTAACCTCACTCCATATATCTTCACTATCTCTATAGTTGAAATCTCCTCCCAATTTATTATCCAATAGTTGTAAAACCTCCCAATCATCTGGAAGATTGGACTCAACTAAGGGTTGTGAGAGACTCAGGGTTCTCATGGCATTAATATATATACCTCTCTTCTCATAACCGCTCTTAACCCCAACTATAATATCAGCCCTCTTAGCAATCTCAGTCATAAATAGCTCTTGAACCATAATGAACTCTAAATTATCCAATGCCCTATCTATCTTATTAAGATTTGGGTGGATATGGGCTATATCTTCACCCATATTTAGTAGAGCTTTTATTTTACCCTCCAACATTGCATCTATGAGTTGAGGAGTCATTAAACCTATCTTATCTGGGATTTTATAGTCGGGGAGATAGTAGGGGAGACACCCCATATCACAAACCCCTTGAACATTGTTTTGTCCTCTAAGAGCGATAAGCCCTGCACCACTCTTGCCAATATTACCCGTCATAAGGGCAAGATTTGTAATTGCCATAACCGCATAGGAGCCGTCGAGATGCTCTGTAACTCCCAATCCCCAAAGTATCATAGAGTCCTTAGTTGCATACTCTCTTGCGATTCTTGGAATAAGCTCAGATAGATACTCATACCCTTCAACTCTATTGAAAAAATCTGGATTTGCGTAAGGGTCATTTAAAATCTTCGCTTTCAACTCATTAAAACCTCTGGTTCTATTTTTTATAAAACTTTTATTATAAAGTTCCTCTTTAATAATGACATATGCCATCATATTTAAGACTAATAGATTTGCCTCATACGGAATAATAGTATTATATTTTGCCAATTTTGAGAGTTTTGTATCTCTAACATCAATTACGGTTAGATTATTCTTTTTTCTCGCCATATCTATAATTCTATTTGCCACAATAGGGTGAGCCTCTGCTGTATTGGAGCCGATTACCACTATAAATTCACTCTTATATATATCATTATATGGATTTGTAGCTGCTCCCTCTCCAATAGTCGCTTTCATTCCCTTTAAAGATGGAGAGTGACACACCCTTGCACAGTTATCGATATGGGGTGAGTTCATACTCTCTCTACAAAATTTTTGAAAAAGATAGGCACTCTCACAGCTACTTCTCGCTCCTCCAATGGCACAAAAGCTATCCCCTCCATATTTCTCTTTTATCTCTTTTAGTTTTAGAGATGCGATAGTTGTTATAGTATCCAAATCACAACTATAAAATTCAGTATCAAAATCTCTCAATCTATCCTCTATTAGTGATTTAATAGTTGGATTTTTATTTAGAAAAGATTTTCTAACTCTATGCTCTCTAACTCTATCGGTTGCATCTACGAAATCAAATCCATATTTACCTTTAATACACAATTTACCCTCTGATATAATGCCATCTTTATCGGCATAAATCCTATCTATCTTATTATCTTTAATAACACCAACTATGTCGCACCCAACTCCACAATATGTGCAGACAGATTCTATCTCTTTAAACTCACCTTTTTTTGACATATTACACCTCTCATATTTATTAAGAGTAAATTTATCCTATTTAGACTTAAAATTAAGTTTTAAAGAAAAATAAACTTCATAATTATATATAAAAGTTAAAATATTAATCACATTTTAACTTTTATTAATTTAAAAAAACTCTTTTTAATATAAATGTCACTATATTTTTATTATAATTTTAAATTATGATAATAGGAGTTTTAATGTCCATTGAGAAAATTGTCTCATATAGCCATAGGAGTATAAGCTTTTTAAATGCTTATAAGATGGCAATAGATGAGACCAGTATTGTCTCCAAAACAGATTTAAGAGGTATTATAACTTATGTAAATAAACAGTTTTGTGAAATATCAGAATATAGTAGAGAGGAGTTAATAGGACACCCCCATAATATTATTCGTCACCCCGATACTCCAAAAGAGACATTTAGAGAGATGTGGAGAGTTATTAAGAGTAAAAAAATATGGAAAGGGATAATTAAAAATAGAGCAAAGAGTGGAAAAGATTATATTGTTAATGCTACTATTATACCCATATTGGATATAGATAATAATATTATAGAGTATATTGCTGTTCGACATGATATTACAGAGCTTATGATAACAAAGGAGAAGTTACTCAAACAGAAAATCGATGGATTGACAAAATTGCCCAATAAGAATGCCTTTCTGGAGGATATTAAAAGAGTTAAAAAACCTATTATATTCTATCTCAATATTGATGATTTTATGAAGCTAAACAATCTATACGGAAATGAAATTGGAGATAGGGTTTTGATACACATGGCAAAACTACTCAAAAAGACTCTAAAAGATATGGAATGCTTAATATATAGAATCTATAATGATGAGTTTTTAATAGTTTTTGAATCTCATCAGATAGATATAAATAGTTATGAAAGATATATACTAAATATTATAGATACTATAGAGCAGAGCACTATAGAGTGTAATGCTCCTGAATGTATAAGTTTTACTTTAAGTGGAGGTGTTGCACACTATCTACATGATGATAATTATGAAAATCTATCTCTATATGCAAGTATTGCGAGAGATGTTGCAAAAAATGAGAAAAAAAAATTTCTTATATATAACCATAATATGCAGAATCGAGAAGATTATGATAGAAATATTGCATGGATTAATAGTATTAAAAAAGCTATTGAAGATGATAAATTTATACCATATTTTCAACCTATATTA
>JALWZK010000026.1 GCA_027002665.1 Campylobacteraceae bacterium
TATATATATAGATAAAAAATTAGAGTTTCACTACTTCTTTACTAGAAAAATAGCTCTAATTGACTATTCAGATGCCTATATAATAATGCCAGGGGGATTTGGTACATTAGATGAGTTTTTTGAAGTATTAAATTTAGTAAGGACTAAAAATCATAAACCATCTCCTATTGTTCTATTTGATAGTAATTATTGGACTAAACTCTACTCATTTATGAGTGATACTATGTTAGAGTATGGGACTATTAATAGAGATGATTTAAATCTTATCTCATTAGCTAATAGTATAGATGAGGTGATTGATAGAGTTAAAGATATTTAACTCTATTTTCCATAACCAAATCCTCCACTATAGCTACTTCCACCTCCCCAACTTCCACTATGAGAAGATGAACGGACACTTCTATGCTCTTTCTCTATAGATTGTACCTCTTGAAGTCCTACTCCACTATATGTCATATATCCACTAATTATAGTCAATATTGAGAATATTATAAATATAATTTTAGTCATTTCTTATCTTCCTTATAATATAACCAGAAGATTACTAATGATAGTAAAAATAGAAAAGGAGATACTGACCATAATATTAATAAACCAATGGCTATAAAAAATAGATGTGATACTCTTTTTGAAAAAAATGCCATAATTAAAAATATAAGTATTATAACAAAAAGAGGAGCGATATAATCAAGTCTTATAACTCTATCCTCTATTTTAACATATATCCTACTTGTAGATAGTGGGTCTAATTTTCTAACTTTTAAGAGATACTGCCCTCTATCCAATTTTAGATAAATCTTTGCACCTATGGCACTATTTGACCAGCTACTATTTAATCTCTTTTTACTATCATATACCTTTCCACTATCTATATAGAATATCTTTTTACCACCCCTCTCTACTGTTAGACTATAATCATTTAGTGCCTTATGGGAGTCTGCCTTTATCTCTATTTCAGTTAAAAATGCACTACTTGTTACTCTAAATATAGCTGTTCCACTGTTATTAAAACTCTCTGATAGAATTATTCTATTTGCACCTGAATATATTATAGTAGCCAATAAAAAGATAAATATAGCTACAATTCCATAGAAGGAGGGAGGCTTTTTTGTCTCCAACTCCTCATTTAATCTCTCTATAGCTGTTGGTTTTTTTATTATCTGCTCTTTCTCATCTACACTAAAACTACTATATACCTCTCTGGCATTTAATCTTTTGGTAAGATAGACCTCCAACTCATCGTAGCTCTGTTCGATAGTAATTGAGTTTTTGGAGTCTGCACGATAGTCCCAACACTCTATCTTATCGCCTCTCTTAGCTATCCAAGTAAGTTCACCTTGAACAAAATCTATAACAGTTCTATATGACTCCCCATCTTCTAAGAAGTAGTGAGTCTCATTATAAAATATACTTCTCTTATTACCTTTCTGCCATACTCTTAAATCTAAATCTCTAACTCTCCTTGAGAAGCTAATAACTCCATCTTCATAGATAAGCCACGCATACCCATATAGTGGGGAGAATAGCAGAAACTCACTCCATTTACTATCTCTATCCTCCTCTTCTCGATACACAATCCAACCGATAATAGTCCACTCTACCCCCTCTATCTTCCCTTGCATACCAATCTTAAAAGGGACTTTGGGGACTTTTACATTTCTAAATCTATATAGAATTTTATAGTTATCATTTAAATCAATTACACTATGGCAATATTCACAAGTTACAGTTTCAACTCTCCCACCACCAATAAGTTTTAATGGAGCTGCACAGTTTGGACACTTTATGCTATATACTCTACTCAACTATAGACCCTTTTAATCTTAAATGGGTCAATCCACTCTCCCACAAAGATACGCATATTCCCATTCTGATACTCCACGGTTACAAGTGATGCTCCACCCTTAGATAGGTGTGCATACTCATAAACCTCTCCAATTTTTATCTCTCGTGGTAACTCCCCCTCAAATCCGACACACTCTGCGCTATTTTTCTCTGTAACTATATATTTTCCATACTCTCTACCAACTTGAAGCTCTCTAAAATCTTTAAATGGGAGAGGAATATTTAGAGGTCTCTCCAATGCAAAATCTCCCTCATCAATACTTAACCAGAACTCTCTATTGCTCTCCCCTTTTAAAAACCACTCCTCCCAAAAGCCTCTACCGTAACTATATCTTATCTTTCCAAGTGGTAAAAAACTCTTATTTTCAATAATAATCGGCTCCCCAATAGTTAAAAGCGACGGTTCAGGGCTGAGGGTGGAACTCTTACCAATAAGCTTTACACTCTCATCTTCTAAGAATATAGAGGATTTACAAGCAGGACACTGAACAAGTTTTGTCCATTTAAAATATATTGGTAGAGGATAGCCACACTGTGGACAGTTAATGGTCTTCTCTATATGGGATTTATATATAGCTTCTCTTTTCATAAAGAGATTATACTATTTTTGAATTTGATTTTGATTGAGCAAAAACAATTTTAAAGGTTGTCCCTTTCCCTTTTTCTGAACGGACTACAACCTGTAAATTATACTCATCTATAATACTCTTTACAATATTAAGTCCAATTCCAAATCCACCAACACTATGGTTAAATCTACTATATCTATCAAATATGGAGTTTATCTTATCGGAATCTATCCCAATACCTGTATCGGATACTAAAAAGTAGGTATCTCTCAGGACAATTTTAATTTTGCCTCCCCTCTTATTATACTTAATTGCATTCGATATAAGATTATCTATAACCCTTGCAATCTTTATCGGGTCTATAAATAGGTGGGATTCCTCTAAATCCATCTCAAATCGTATCTTCTTAGCATTGGCAATAATATAGAAATATTGAACCCTATCGATAATTAGTTTCTTTAAATCTATATCTTCATCATTGGAGCCTCTCTGATGTCCTAAGACAAGATAGGTTAAATCTTGATATAGATGAGATACGGTTTTGGCGGCGATATGTATTCTGGATAGTTTCTTTACATTTTTAGGACTCATCACAGATTTATCCATCATCTCAATATTTGCCAGAATGGCGGATATTGGTGTATTTAACTCATGAGTTGTATCTTTTATAAAGTTATCGAGAAGTTCAATAGAGTTTTTCATAGGTCTTAAAAATAGTCGGACGAAAAAGAGTCCAAATATACCTAAGATAATTAAAATAGCTGTTCCGAGTCCAATAATATGTAGTATGGTCTCCTTATACCAACTTCTATCCTCATCTATCTCTATAACAAGATACATTGCCCCTAAGTAGTAGTCATCGAGATATTTAACAAAATGTATCTTATTTCCCGTTCTATATATCGATTTATCAAGATTAACATTACTATTCTCTAAGGTGGAGAAGATAAGAACTCTCTCTATATCATATATGGCACTCTTAAATCTCTTATCTCTGGGATATTTATATCTTGTAGGAAAATAGTGGTGCAGTATCTTTAGATTTTTAACCTGTTCAGTAGCATATCCCGATAAGATTGTTCTCTGGTTGGAGAACATTAACTTCTCTTGACTCTGATAGTAAAATATACTAAGTAGAGTTATAATTGCTAAGACTAAGAAGATATAGAGATATAGAAACCGTCTCAGAGACTGCTTCTCATTATAACGGAGCAGACTTATATCTCTATTTTTTACTCTCACAAGTTTTAATTTCCTCTATGTGATATGAATTTATATCCCTGCTTTTTAATACTGACAATTCTATCTTTGCCTATCAGTTTACGAATATTTTTAATATATGTTCTAAGAGCTGTATCGCTTGGCTCTTCATCAAAATCCCACAACTCTTTATATATTCTATCGTGTGATATAACCTCATCTTGATGTCTCATAAAGAGTTTAAATAGTAGAGACTCCTTATTTCCAAGTGTTTCAGGCTTATCGTTTATAATAAGCTCATTGGATTTAGTGTTATATTTTATATTATCTCCCAAATCGATAAAGTCTGTTATCTCATGAAAAAATCCTCTCTTTAATAGAGTCTCAATTCTAATAAGCAACTCTTTGAGAGCAAATGGTTTTCTAATATAGTCATCACAGCCACTCTTAAAGCCCCTCTCCAAATCAGCAACACCATCAAGTGAGGTTATAAATATAGATGGAGCGACCACTCCATTCTCTCTCGCCTCTTTCAAGAGAGTAAAACCATCAATTCCGGGAGTATTAACATCTAAGAGCAGTATGTCATATTTAGTCTCATATAGTCTATCTTGCGCCTCATAACCATCATAGACATTATCTACCAAGTAGTCTTCATCCTCTAAGAAATCGGTTATTGTATCGTTTAAATTTGCATCATCTTCAAGTAATAATATCTTTGCCTTAGGCATTTAATACTCCTAAACTATTTATAATATATTTTGATATTATATCATAGATTATATATATTGACTCACCCAATTTACTATTCTTTGACTACTCATAGCACCAGATACTCTATCAATCTCCTTAGTTCCTTTAAAAATTATCATTGTAGGAATGCCTCTAATCCCATAGACCGCTCCTAAGTCTGGATACTCCTCTGTATTTACCTTTAAAAATATCGCTTTAAGTGGCAATTTGAGTGCAGCCTCTGCATAAGCCGGTGCCATTTGTCTGCATGGACCACACCAAGGTGCCCAAAAATCAACAACTACCGGAATATCACTATTTACTAAAACATGAAGTAAATCACTCTTATCCACCTCTACCGGAGTATAATCCAACATTGACTTTTTACAATTACCACAGTTGGCTTTTATATAGCTCTCTTTCTCAGGTATCCTATTCACCTTTGCACAGTGTGGACATACAACTTTTATACTCATAAAGTTTCTCCTTTTTTATTTAAAATAATTAAAGATACAATTATATCTAAAATAGAAAGAGAAGTTATGAGATTTTTAAAATATTTAATATTATTAATATCTGGTTATATATTTACCGTTTTTACCCTAATCTTTTTTCCCAAAAAGAGTAGAATCCCATCTAATTTAAAAGATAGAACCATATATATATATTATGATAGTATGCACAGTGATATTATATTGGAGAGAAATAGTAGTAGAGTTGATTGGGAAAATCTATTTCCAGAACTTTTGAAAGGTAGAGAGTATAGATATTTGGAGTTTGGGTGGGGAGATAGAGATACCTACTTAAATACTCCAGATTGGAGCGATTTGAGAGTATCTACTGCACTCTATGCTCTATTTATAAATACCCCTGCAGTTATACATATAATATATTTTAACCATATAGATAACTTCACACACATTAAAAAGGTTAAAGTTACTGAAGCACAGTATAGATTTATTGAAGGTAGAGTATTAAAAAGTTTTGGAGATAATATAAAATTTATCTCTAAGGGTTATTGGGGAGTTGATGCCTTCTATAGTGCCGTAGGCAGATATAATCTCTTCAATACATGTAATACATGGACAGGTGATATATTGAGAGATGCCAATATTACTATGAGCTACTGGACACCTATTAGTTATAGTGTTATATATTCGTTGGAAATAGAAGATAAAATTAATCCCTAAGAGAATTATAGGGATTAACCTCTTAAGAGAAATGAAGATATAATATCCCCATTTAATTTATAGCATTAAAGGTAAATTTTGAACGAAAATTTAATAGGTTACATAGATAATCAGGGAAATATTATAGATACACAGAGTTGTAGTAACTCTGAAGGGTTAAGAGAGATTGAGTATGGTAACTCCAATGAGGCGTTGCAGATTATTCGACACTCTACAGCACACCTTATGGCTCAAGCTATAAAGGAGCTATATAGCAATGCTAAATTTTTTGTAGGTCCCGTTGTCGATGAGGGATTCTATTATGATTTTAAGGTAGATGAGAAGATAACTCAAGATGATTTAAAACAGATTGAAAAGAAGATGAAAGAGCTTATTAAGAAAAAGTATAAGATAGAGAAGTATCAGATAACAAAAGATGAAGCTCTTAAAAAATTTCAAGATGATGAGTTAAAACAGGCAGTCCTATCAAAAATAGATGATGAAGTAGTCTCAATCTATAAACAGGGGGATTTTGAAGATTTATGTAGAGGTCCACATGTTCCCTCTGTTAAATTTTTAAATAACTTTAAATTGACAAGAGTGGCAGGTGCCTATCTTGGTGGAGATGAGAATGCAGAGATGTTAATTAGAATCTATGGTATAGCATTTGCCACAAAAGAGGCTCTAAGAGACTATATCAAGATGATGGAAGAGGCAAAGAAGCGGGACCATAGAAAGATTGGTGCTGAGATGGAACTTTTTTCGTTTAGTGAAGAGTCTGGTGCAGGACTTCCATTTTGGATGCCAAAAGGTGCCAAGCTTAGATATAAGTTAGAGAATATTCTACATAAAGCACATATTAAAAGAGGCTATCTACCTGTAAGAGGTCCGGAGATTTTAAAAGCCGATATGTGGAGAACAAGTGGACACTACGCCTGTTATGGTGAAAATATGTATCTAACAGAGATTGATGGGCAGGAGTATGGGATTAAGCCTATGAACTGTATTGGACATATTCAGATATTTAAACAGAGTGGAAAATCCTATCGTGATTTACCTCTTAAATATTATGAGTATGGTGTAGTCCATAGACATGAAAAGTCAGGAGTTTTACATGGACTACTTAGAGTTAGAGAGTTTACACAAGATGATGCCCACATATTTTGCACTCCAGAGCAGATTGCCTCAGAGGTTATTGGCGTAATTGAGTTCGTAGATAGTGTAATGAGACTCTTCAATTTTGATTATACTATGGAGATTTCAACTAAGCCGGATAAGGCTATTGGAGATGATGAGGTTTGGGAGATAGCAACAGAGGGGCTAAAGGAGGCATTAAATAGAAATAATCTTCCATTTACTATCGATGAGGGTGGTGGAGCCTTCTATGGTCCTAAGATTGATATTAAGATAACAGATGCTATTGGGAGAAAGTGGCAGTGTGGAACTATTCAGGTCGATTTTAATTTGCCAGAGAGATTTAATGTTGAGTATGTAGCAGAGGACAATAGAAGAAAACAGCCTGTAATGATACATAGAGCTATCTTAGGCTCATTTGAGAGATTTATTGGAATATTAACAGAACACTATGCTGGTGAGTTTCCTCTATTCTTAGCTCCAATACAGGTGATAATTGTCCCAATTTCAGAGGTTCATAATGAGTATGCTCAAGAGCTTCAATCCAAACTTATGGATATGGATATCGATTGTGAAATTTATAGTAAAAATGAGAGTCTAAATAGGAGAATTAGATTAGCAGAGAAACAGCGAGTTCCATTTGTTGCCATTGTTGGAGATGAAGAGGTTAAAAACAGAAGTGTTGCATTGAGAGATAGGAGAAAAAAAGAGAGATATAATCTCAAATTTGAGGATTTTATGGTAGAATTAAATAAACAACTTAATGAAGGTAAAATTTGAGTAAACAGAATAACAGAAATAACAGAGGAAGAAAGAAATCTGATGAAACTCTTATAAATGATAATATCAGAGCGAAAGAACTTAGGGTTATTAGCGATACTGGTGAGCAGTTCGGTATTGTATCTCGAAATGAAGCATTGAAACTTGCTGAGGATAGAGGTTTAGATTTAGTCCTTGTATCACCAAATGCAAAACCACCTGTTGCAAAAGTTATGGATTACGGCAAACATAAGTATCAACTTGAAAAAAAGAAAAAAGAGGCTCGGAAAAATCAAAAAATTATAGATGTCAAGGAGGTTAAATTTTCATGTAAAATTGCTGAAAATGACATCGCATATAAAGTAAAACATGCTCGGGAGTTTTTAAAAGCCGGAAAGCATGTAAAATTGAGAGTCTTTTTGAGAGGTAGAGAGATGGCAAATCCTGAATGGGGTATTGATGTTTTAAATCGTGTATGGCCACGATTACAAGATGTAGGAAACTTAGAGCAACCTGCAAAACGGGACGGAAGATATATTAATATGTATATAACACCACTCAAGAAATAGCTCTTCTACTTCTTTGATTGTGGAACAACTTTATAAGTTGTTCCAATTTTTAAATAAACTCTATATTTTCTTATGATATAATATTATCTATTCACATTTTATAAAGGATTTAATTATGAAAAAATTAAAACTATTTTTCACTATTATTACTTTAATAATATTCTTTATCGGTTGCACTCCTAAGACTGCGGGTATGGATTCAGCATATTTAAATAAAAATCGTGGAGCACCGGGGGCTCAGATTAGTGCAGCAGAGGCAGAGCAGTATCATAGACAACAAGCATTAACAGCAGATGAAATTAGATTGGAAAATATGAAGAGACGGCAGACAACAGACAGCATAGAGGAGGGAGCGTCTGCTGTGAGTTCAACCTCTCATGCTATTGAAGATGGAGTTAGTGCAATTAGAACTCTAAAAGGACTATTTAATTAACACTATGAAAAATAGCAATATTCTACTACTAATTTTATTTTTAATGGGGTGTGCCAATTCACCCCAATTTCCTACAAATAGTATCCCTGCAAAGCAAACCTTTGTAAAAGATGAGAATATAACCTCTATTAGAAATTATAAAAAAGATATTTATAAAAATGAGTTTGGGGATATATTTGATTTCTATAATGAGTATGGATACTACTGTAACGGAAGATACTATCCATATAATGATATAT
>JALWZK010000027.1 GCA_027002665.1 Campylobacteraceae bacterium
CTCTCCAAGAGGAGAGATAGCTCTATCCTCTTAGATAACCAACTATTAAAGAGATAGCTCTGATAGGCATTTATTAAAAAGTTTTTTGTCTTTCTATCTCGTATTTTCTGTTTACCCTCTATAATATTTTTTCCCTCTTGCCAATTATTCCCATCTGTTCCAAATCTTTGAGAGCCAAAATAGTTTGGAATACCATTCTTTTCAATCCACTTTAGAGTAGAGTCTAACTTATCTCTCTGAACTCCCAATATCTTTTTTAGACGGATTTTAAATCTATTTCCTCTGAGATGTCCAATTTTAATCTTATTATTGTGTCTATATATATTTAATATTTTTATCTTCTCATGATTAAAACTCTTTAACTTCTCTTCATTACCCTTAGCCAATATAGATATATACTGCATACTCATGGAGTTTTTATCTTTTAATCCTGCATAACCTATATCTCTCTCCTTTATCTTAAGATACTTAGCCAATGTAGATATTAACTCCCAAGTTGTCATATCTTTTTTTCTAATATGCAATATTAGATGTTCGCCACTCCCTGAAAACTCATATAGTGGTATCTCATCTACTATAAAATCTCTACTTGTGGGGGTAAAGATAAAATCATTTCTTACCTTTAATGGGTATAGTAGTTTCACTTATCTCCTTATCTATGGTGATTAATACAGTTAAATCTATAACTATTCGATTTAACTCTACCAAATATAGTTAATGGCAGATTAAAAGAGTTAGCAATATTTTGAATATGGCTTAAATTTTTACTATTAAATCCAATTAACATCTCATACTCCTCTCCACTACGCCCGACCTCATCACTAATCTCTATAAGAGGCTCAAATCCTACTTTATTATAATCTAAAAGCTTATTGGTATCACAATATAGTCCATCACTTATATCCATACCTACAGATATATACTCTCTCACCTCTGCTATAAAGTCACCTCTCAATATAGGCTCTATAAATCTTGAGTTTTTATCTATCTTCTGATTTAATAGTAGTCTATTTAAATCTCTTCTACTACTCCCCAATACTCCTGTATAGGCTAATAGGTCATTCTCTTTTAATCCTCTTCTTGTTAGAGGATTATTGGAGGTTGATATAATAGTAATGGAGAAGTCTAACCTCTCTCCCACTATTGTATCTCCACCAACTATCTCAAAATTAAACTCTTTTGCAACACTCTCCATAGATGAGGTTATCTCTGCTATTTCATCTATTGTTATATCTTCTGGTAGAGATAGAGTAATTAGAGCATATAGTGGTTTTGCATTCATAGCAACTACATCAGATAGATTTACAAGCATAGCTTTTCTTGCTATTTGAGATAGGCTAAACCACTCTCTCTTAAAGTGAACTCCTTCAAAGAAAGCGTCCATACTATATATCTTATCTCCAATAATAGCTCCATCATCTCCAATATATTTTGAACTCAATCTATCTATTAGATAATCTTCTCTATTCATAGAAATTTTAACATCTCATCTTCTATCTGCTCCTTCTCTACAACGAGAGGGTGTTTAATCTCTCTGGTAAATAGCTCTCTAATCATCCTATGGGCTTTTAGTTTGGTATTCTGCTCTATCCAATCTATAGCCTCTATATCATTTTTAACATTACTATTTCCCAACGCCTTAGCCACTGTCATAGAGAATTTTGTCCACTCTGCTGTTGAACATATAATAGTTTTTAGCTCTTTTTTTTCTCTCTCTCTATATGATTTTATGCAGGTTGCCGTGTGTGGGTCAAATATATACCCCCTTTTTGCATATTTTGCAATCTCTGCCTCTGCTTCGCTATCACTACTATATGTAGCTTGAAAATCCTCTTGCAGAGATAGAAGTTCATCTTCTGTTAGAGTATATTTTCCACTACTATTTAGAGACTCCATTAACTCTTTTGTTCTCTTAGCTCCGAACTTATCAAATAGAACTCTCTCAACATTGGAACTCTTTAAAATATCCATAGCGGGAGAGTTTGTCTTAATTAACTCTCTACTTGCCATATCATAAACCCCATTTTCAATTAAATCTGTCAAGATATTATTAATATTTGATGCAACAAGTAGCTTCTCAATAGGCAATCCTGCTCTTTTAGCATAGTATCCACCCAAAACATTTCCAAAATTTCCAGATGGAACAACTATATATATCTTATCTCCCAGCTCTATCTCATTTTGTCTAACCAACTCCAAATATCCGTGAATATGGTATATTATCTGAAATATAATTCTTCCAAAATTGACAGAGTTTGCAGCAGATAGTTTTATATCTCTCCTCTTTAACTCATTTTTAAAATCATCAGATGAGAGAAGCTCTTTTAGCACATTTTGTGTATCATCGAAGTTTCCAATAACTCCGATAACCTTCTCATTCTCTGCCTCCTCTGTTACCATCTGGAGTCTCTGAACATCACTTGTTCCACCACTTGGATATAGACATGCCACCTTTATATTAGGTTGGTTTTTAAATGTCTCTAAGGTAGCAGGGCCTGTGTCTCCACTTGTAGCTGCCATTATAAGATAGTTCTCACCTCTCTTTTGTGCCTCTTTTGATAATAT
>JALWZK010000028.1 GCA_027002665.1 Campylobacteraceae bacterium
GAGTTAATGTATGGAGCTTATAAGAGTGAACATACAGAGAAAAATTTAAAAGCTATAGAGAGTTTTTTAATACCATTTGAGATAGTAGATTATGATTTTATGGCTTCTATGGAGTATGGAAAAGTTAGAGCAAATTTAGAAAAAAAAGGTCAAGTCATAGGTAATATGGATATGCAGATAGCAGGTCATGCTCTTGCTTTAGACTTGATACTTGTTACTAATAATATTAGAGAATTTGAAAGAGTAAAAGGATTAAAGTTGGATAATTGGGTTTAGTTTGGCTTTACGAGATGTTCCTATAAAGGAGTATATTTAAATAACTATATTTCGGCATTCTAAATTAGAGATGAGAATTATTATTTATTAGTTAGTTGATTGGTGATTTGTTTTACTATATAATTTATCTCCTCATCTGTAATATATGGGTTCATTGGAAGTGATAGAATCTCGCTACTAACTTTTTCAGCTATTGGGAAATCTCCCTTTTTATATCCAAGATAAGCAAAGCACTCTTGAAGATGTAGAGGCATAGGGTAGTGAACAGCAGTGGGAATACCCCTCTCTTTTAGTTTAAGTTGAAGCACATCACGATTTTGAACTCTAATACTATATTGAGCAAAAGCTGAAGTGGCTTTTTCGTCTATAAAAGGCAAGATTAATTTTGAATTTTGGGTTTTAAATTGTGAATTATACTTTTCTGCTACCTTTTGTCTCATAGCTAAGTCTTCTCTATAGTGATTTAATTTCACATTTAAAACTGCTGCTTGAATTGTATCGAGTCTTGCTCCAAGTCCTATATATTTATGGTGATATCTTTTACTCTGTCCATGAACTCTTAGCATTCTCATTTTTGAAGCTAACTCATCATTGTTTGTAAAAACTGCTCCACCATCTCCAAAACACCCCAATGGCTTAGCGGGGAAAAAGCTTGTGGTATATATATCGCAGTAGTGAACTTCACTTTTACCTTTATAGGTTGCTCCAAATGATTGAGCTCCATCTATTATAATTTTTAATTTTGAATGTTTAATTTTCAATTTTTTAAGAGCGTCTAAATCTGATGGCTGTCCATAGAGGCTTACTGCAATTATAGCTTTTGTTTTAAGAGTAATAGCCTCTTCTATTTTGCTTACATCTATATTATAGGTCTTCTCATCAATATCTACAAATACAGGTTTTGCACCAAGTAGTGCAATGGTTTCAGCTGTAGCTATAAATGTAAAAGGAGTTGTAATTACCTCATCACCTGCTTTAATATCGAGAGCCATCATCGCCAGAAGTAAAGCATCTGTTCCACTACTACAGGTTATAGCATATTTTGCTTCTGTAAAGTTTTGTAGGTTCTCTTCCAACTCTCTAACTTCATTTCCCATAATATAATTAGAGTTATTTAATACTTTATGTATTGCTTCGTCAATTTCTCTCTTATATAGTTGATATTGATATTGTAGTTTTGCAAAATCTATTTTTATTTCATTCTGTTGCATTTTAATAGTCATACCTTCACTTTTAAATCTATTGAGCATCTCTATAAGCCAATAGCTCATTTGGAACATTAACGGTTAACTGCACTATATCTCCTTTAAAACTTCATCTACCATGGCATACTTCCTACCGTCACTATCTATAGCAATATTATCACTATTGAACTTTAAGCTATTTCCACTAATTCCAACCCAACCAATCTGTTTTGCAGGAACTCCAACCATAAGTGCAAAATCGGGCACATCTCTATTGACTACTGCTCCTGCTCCTATTAAAGCATATTTTCCAATAGTCACACCACAAACAATAGTAGCATTTGCTCCAATAGAGCAACCTTTCTTCAGAAGTGTCTTTTTAAATTCATCTCTTCTAACAATAAAAGCCCTTGGATTAATCACATTTGTAAATACCATTGATGGACCCAGAAAAACATCATCCTCTATCTCTACACCCTTATAGATAGAGACATTATTTTGAACCTTTACCCCATTTCCAATAGTAACTTTGGGACCCACTACACAGTTTTGTCCAAAGGAGCAGTTTTTGCCTATTTTAGTATCAGATAAAATATGACAAAAGTGCCAGATTTTTGTATTTTCTCCTATTTTTATATTCTCATCTATATAACTACTTTCGTGAATAAAAATTTTACTCATTTATAACCTTTTTAACAAATGGGTGATACTCCCCTTTTAAACCAATTGGATTTAAATTTCTAATAGTTGAAACCACCTCAATAGATTTTTTGGCATCATCTAATCCAAATCCATTTCCTTTTAAAATCTCCTCATAACTTCGTGTATGTAAATCGGTAAATCCTCCACTAAACTCTATCTCTTCTCCCTCAACTCTAATACTTCTATATGTTCGTTGCCCTTTTAATTTAATTTCATCAGGAATATAATCATATTTTATACTTAAAAACCATCTAACTTTTGCATTTTTTAGTTTTAAAAATCCGGCATTTGCATATTCTGTTTTTAAATGGACAATATTCTCCTCTATATCTCCAAAAATGTAACTTAACATATCAAAAAAGTGAATCCCGATATTTGTAGCAATTCCCCCGGATTTGGCCATATTCCCTTTCCATGATATAAAATACCATTTTCCCCGTGAAGTTAAATAGGTTAAATCAATATCATATACTCTATTTGGATTCTCTCTTAACTCTCTCGTTATTCTCTCTTTTAGAGCTATAATTGAGGGGTGTAATCTAAGTTGTAAAATATTATATACTTTCTGTTCGGTCTCCTCTTCAATTATTTTCAGTTGGTCAATATTCCAAGGATTTAAAACTAAAGGTTTTTCACATATCGCATTAGCTCCACTTCTCAATGCAAAACGAATATGGGAATCGTGTAGATAGTTAGGAGAGCAGATTGAGACATAATCTATCTTTTTACCTGTATCTCTTCGCCACTTATCTACAAATCTATCAAATCTCTCAAACTCTATAAAGAAGTCTGCTTGAGGAAAATAGCTATCTATAATACCTATACCATCATATGGGTCAAGAGCTGCCACAAGCTCATTCCCTGTCTCTTTAATTGCTCGCATGTGTCGGGGAGCTATATATCCAGATGCTCCAATTAATGCAAAATTTTTTCTATCCACTATAGTAATCTCCTTTTAATATAACTATCTTTTATCACACTCAATAATCTCAACATCTATAATATCATCTCTCTTTTTATCTCCTCCCCTACTATTTTTAAATGGTAAACTAATACCCATTTGCAAAAATAGAGAGTATAAAAGTGCAACTACTCCTAAGAAATCTGAAAAAACTCCCGGAATAATTAATAGTATAGCACCTAAGAAGTAGAAAGTAGCAAAGTCATGAAAAGTATCAATATTAAATCTCCCAGATGAGAGAGATGTTAAACTATTTAAGATAGATAGGTGAGCATTTTTTAGAAGTCCCATACCTATAATAAAAGTTACAACTATCCAAATAACAGAGCCAAAGAATCCTATCTTTGAGCCAACAGCAAGAGAGAAATATAGTTCTAAAAGCAAATATGGAATAATAATTAGCATTATGTGACCCTTTTTATAATTTCTGTTACAGCACTATCTAAGGATAGCTCCTCTTTAATTAGACCATCTCTCTTAATAAGCTCTATCCTATTATCTTTTATATCATTTCCAATAATAATGGCATAGGGAAATCCAATTAACTCAAAATCTTTTATCTTAACTCCAAAGCCACTCTTCTTATCCGCTCTATCATCTAATATCACAGATATCCCCTCTTCTAATAGAGTATTATATAGTTTAGTAGCTACCTCCATCTGATTTTTATCTTTTCCCTTTGCCACAATAATATCTATTAGAAATGGGGCAGACTCTTTTGTCCAGATACAACCTCTATCGTCATGGTTCTGCTCTATAATTCCTGCTAATAGTCGGCTAACACCAATTCCATAAGTTCCCATAATAAAAGGCTCCAACTTTTGATTTCTATTTAAAAACTCTGCTCTCATAGGTTTGGAGTAGGTTGTGCCTAATTGAAATATGTGTCCTGCCTCTATCCCTTTTGTCTTAGTAAGTTCTCCGCCACACTTAGGACAACTCTTCGCATTTTCATCTATAACCTCAATATTTGCTCCAAACTCACAGCTACTACATACCATAATGGTATCTTCACCACTATCGGATAGAATCATAAACTCCTTAGAGCCACTTCCACCAATAGCTCCACTATCAGCTTCAACCACTCTAAAATCTAAGCCTAATCTTGTAAATATCTTTTTATATGTCTCTTCCATAAGATTAAACTCTCTTACCATATCTTCTGTGGAGGCGTGGAAACTATAGGCATCTTTCATTAAAAACTCTCGCGCTCTCATAAGCCCAAATCGTGGTCTAACCTCATCTCTAAATTTCCAATTAATCTGATACATATTTACAGGTAACTGTCTGTAACTCTTTACAGTTTGTCTTACAAGATTTACCATAGCCTCTTCATTTGTTGGACTAAGCACGAAACTATTATTATGTCTATCTTTAAATCTTAAAAGCTCCTTTCCAAACTTATCGGCTCTACCTGTCTCTTCCCATAGAGTAATAGGTGTTACTATTGGAAGGTGAACTTCTTGACAACCCGCCCTATCCAACTCATCTTTAATTATAGCTCTAATTCTATCTAAGGTAATTTTCCCTAATGGTAGAAAATTATATAGTCCACTTCCACCCGATTGTTGAATAAACCCTGCTCTCAGAAGGAGTTTATGAGATGGTAGTATGGCATCACTTGGAGTCTCTTTGGTTGTTGCTATTAATAGTCTTGAAAACTTCACTATATATATCCTTTTTTATGATGTTCTTTTTTATACTTTTTTACATCTTTCTCATCTATTTTTATCTCCAATATCTCTTTTATAGCCTCAATCTTCTTTGCCGATGGGTAGGATTGTGTAAAAAACGGTTAAACATCTGTTCAGCCATCTTCTCCATATTGGCTCTATACTCTTGTGGCACAAACTTTTTCTTTATGGCTCTATTTAACTCCTTAGATATAGCATCTTTTACCTGAAGTCTCATCTCTCTAATTATAGGCTCAATAGATAATGCTTTAAGCCACTTATAAAACTCATCTCTATATCTATCTACTATATCTCTTGCTCTATTTGCCTGTTCTGCTTTAAGTGCATAGTTCTCCTTAGAGATACCCTTTAAATCATCTATTCTAAATAGTTGGAGTCTATTTAGATTCATATCATCAATATCCCTTGGAATTGCCATATCGAACCATACTCTATCTATATTGTCACTCTCTATCATCTCCGGTTTAATAATAGTTCCTTTTGATGAGGTAGCAGAGAAGAGTAAACGGTATCTATTGAGATATTTATGGAGATGCTCCATTGTATCAACTCTAACATCATCACTATCTAACTCCCTTGCAATAGCCTCCAACTTATCTCTATCTCTCCCCAATATGATAACATCACACCCCAATCGTAATAGATTTTTAATTGCAATTAGCCCCATCTCTCCAGCACCAATTACAACAGCACTCATACCTGTAATATTATCTCCATATATCTTATATGCCTGTGTCACTGCAACCGACGCAATAGATATGGGGTAACGAGATATATCTGTTGCATTTCTAACCTCAGCAGCACACTTAATAGCGTAAGAGATTACACGGTTTAGTTTTGCACCAGCTGTTCCATTTTGATATGAGAAACGAAAGGCATCTTTAACCTGCCCTGTAATTTGAGACTCTCCAATTACAAGTGATTCCAATGAAGCTACAACTGAAAATATGTGCCGAATTGCATCTTTATCATCATATCTTCCATCCATATCTCTCAATTTAAAAAAGCTAATTCCAGATTTCAGACTCAGCATTCCAAGTATTGCGTGATAGCTGGAAAAGGCATCTTTTGTGGATAGGACTATCTCTACTCTATTACAAGTAGATAGTATATAAGCCTCCTCTATAAACTCAAACCCTGTGAGTTTATTTAACATAGTGGCCATCTCCTCATTAGAAGAGAAGGCTAACCTCTCTCTTAAATTCAACTCACAATTTTTATGGTTAAATGAGACGACTTGATATGACATATTAAAACTCTCTCTCTATCATAGCTTTTGCGATATTGGATAAATCTCTCTCACCAACAGACTCCATTAATTCTATTGCCTCCTCTATAAGCTCCTTCGCCTCCCTATAAGATTTCTCAATAATCTTATACTTCTCCATAGCACCCTTTATCCATAGAGCTTCACAGCTACTCAATTTTTTTCTGTGCAACGATAGGAGATACTCCCTATCCTCATGGGCTAAGACCTCATATAGATAGATATATGGAAGTGTAACTTTTCCCTCCGTAAAATCGTGTAGAGCAGGTTTTCCAAGAGTTTTACTATCTGAAGTGATATCTAAAATATCATCTATCATCTGAAAAGCTAATCCTAAGTTTCTTCCATACTTTCTATAAATCTCTCTCGGTTTTCCAGATAATATAGCTCCAGCCTCTGCAGTCGCCTCCATAAGTGAGGCTGTCTTCTGATATAACATCTTCAGATAGGCTTCTCTATCTGTATGAAATCTCTTAGATAACTCAACATCAGCCAACTCACCGAGACTAAGTTCTACAACGGCATTTGAGATAACTTTTGCTATGAGAGGTGATATATCTATTAACTCAAAGAAGGCTTTGGAGTAGAGAATATCCCCCATCATAATAGCACTCTTATTTCCCTCACTTGCATTAATAGATATTTTACCTCTTCGCATATTTGCATCGTCTATTACATCATCATGTAATAGACTTGCTGTATGGATTATCTCAATAATAGAAGCAGTCTTAATAACCTTGAGAGACTCTCCCGCTATCTTTAAAATTAACTTTGTGCGTAATCGTTTACCTTTGGGTAACTTTTTATAGAGTGATAAGACCCTTTTATCATTAAGCTCTCTAATATACTGCTCTATTTTTCTCTCAATGGCATCTATCACCTACGAGTCCTTACTATTCACACTTACTAACTATATTACCTACAAGCTCTATATATAGGCTATTCGTTCTATCATCTAACTCTTTATCCATAACCATACTCTTTATAAGTCGCTCATGCTCCTCTTCAAGTCCTCGCTCCTCTAAAATCTTTTCAGCTATGGCAAATCGTCTAAACATCTTATCTATCTCCATCTCCACTATATTTTGATTAGCAGTTCTTGCGATTGAGAAGAAATTACTCTTTGGTGTTCCTACAAATGCGTCATCATCATCAAAAATATTCATTGTAACTCCATTTTTTATTTAGATTATATCCAAATAATAGATAACTATTCACTTAATCGCTTAATATTAGCTCCAAGTGATAGCAATTTGCCCTCAAGGTTATCATATCCTCTATCAAGATGGTATATTCTCCTTATATTTGTAACCCCTCTCGCTACAAGTCCAGCTAAGACTAATGCCGAACTTGCTCTTAAATCTGTTGCCATAACATCAGCACCATTTAGCTCCGCTACAGGTCTAACAGAGGCGATATTCCCCTTTAACCAAATATCAGCTCCCAATCTATTGAGTTCGCTTACATGCATAAAACGGTTCTCAAATAGCCTCTCCTCAATCAGAGACTCCCCAATGGCCATTGTAGCCACCGCCATAAATTGAGCCTGCATATCGGTAGGAAATGCTGGATACTCTGAAGTTATAATATTTATAGGTTTCAATCTATGGGTTGGATATATTGTTATCTCATTATCCGCTATATTGAAACTACACCCCATGGCCTCCAACTTATCTATAGAGGCTTGAATATGTGTAGGATTTACCTCCTTTAGAGTAATGGAGGAGTTTGTAATTGCCCCTGCACAAAGATATGTTCCCGCCTCTATCCTATCTGGTATAATTTTTATCTCTTGAAACTCTAACGGCTCTCGGTCAGTTCCATATATTTTAATGGTGCTTGTTCCAATCCCATCTATCTTTACACCGGCATCTCGTATCACTTCACATAGCTGAACCACTTCAGGCTCTTTTGCCGCATTGATAATTGTTGTAACACCTTTTGCTAAGGCTCCTGCCATAATAATATTTTCAGTTCCACCAACTGTAATCTTATCAAATATTATTTTAGTCCCCTCTAATCCATCTGGAGCCTCTGCTCTTACATATCCACCCTTTATCTCAATCTTAGCACCCATTGCCTCAAGTGCTTTGAGGTGTAAATCTATGGGTCTCTGCCCAATAGCACAACCACCCGGCAGACTCACTTCACACTCTCCAAATCTGCTGAGAAGTGGACCCAGGACCAAAATTGATGCTCTCATCTTAGATACAATCTCATATAGAGCCTTAGTCGATTTTATATGGGCATTATTAATGGTAGCAGTTGTTCCATTATGCACTATCTCTCCACCTAACATCTTTAATAGTTTCAATAGAGTTTTAATATCCACAACATTTGGCAGATTTGTCAATTTTACAGCTCTATCTGATAGTATTGTGGCTGCTATTATGGGAAGAGCTGAATTTTTTGCACCAGAGATTGTGACACTACCTTTTAGAGTATTGCCACCTACGATTTGTAAATAGTCCATTATATATATTATC
>JALWZK010000029.1 GCA_027002665.1 Campylobacteraceae bacterium
GTGTGTGTGTGTGTGTTTATATATGTGTGTAACATTCGACGACTTATTGTATGGATCTTGGAGTACACACACACACACACACACACCAGACACGTAAGTCATATAAAATACACAATAACGCAAAATCGTTATATCTTTAGAGATGTGTTTTTAATTATAAGAAATTTAATGTTGATTTTAGCTATTTTAGTTGATAACTGTAACTTACAAGGCAATGATTTGTATGAAGAACTTTATAGAGATTACACAGTAAAAGATATTGAGGTTATAATTAAAAATTCAAGTTATAAAAATGTGTGTAGAAATATAGATATAGAATCGCTATTAAAGAATGATTGTAAAAAACGAAATATCGTTCACTATAATGAGGATGATACATTTCAGTTTACAAGTGCAATAAATATATTTTTAGAACAGGCAAAAGAGATAGCGAATATAGATAATATACAAAAGAGAAGTTAAACCTAACAAACCTCCACAAACTCCACCCCATCTTTAGAGCCAATTAGTAAAAAGCTTCTAAGTTTAGGGATGCTTTTAATTTTATCAAGTTTTAAATAGTCCCTAACTTGTTTAATTCCATCTTTTTCAATAGTTTGATAATTATCTTTCTCTTTTTTCCACTTGAGTTCAAAAAGATAGTTATTTGGCACTTTATTATCTCTTCCTATAAGTAGAATATCGGGATATTTATTGTTAAGTTCTGGTTGTGAGTCTATAAAATAGAAGTCTGCAAAACTTAAAAGTGCCAACGAAATGACTTGAAAGTGTTTTTCTGTAAATCCATAATGGTCACGATTTGAGAGAATTTTTATAACTTCATCTAATTGAGCTTTAAATGGCTCTAAATTTCCTCGTGCTAATTCAATAAGTGGTCTTCTGCTATCAAAAGAGATAGCAAGATTGTTTCTCTCTTTTAACTCTACTGCAAAATAGTTAAAATACAATATCTTAATAACATAGTTTGGAATGCAAAACTCTAATATCTCTCCAAAATCTTCATTTTGAATAGTAATAAATCCCATAGAGTAAAGAAGTGTTATAAAATCGTCCTCTTTAAAGGATTGATTTAAATCATATCTATCTTTAATCACTCCTGTAATGGTTCCATTCTCTATAAGCTCTTGTAGGATTTTATAGTTTCTTTCACTATCTCCAATATTAAAAAGTTTCATTATGGCTCTATAGTCACTTGCTACATTGCTATCTAACATTTTGGTAGGCATAGTGCATCTTTTGTAATCATATTTAGAGATAAAATAGTTAATTAAAGTTGAATTATAGACTCTACTGTTAGCTTTTTCATTAAAAAGATACCCATTATACCAAGTCTTGATTTTTTCTATTAACTCATCTTTATCTATATCCAAACATACTTTAAATATAGACTCCTCTAATGAGTAATCTACCTCCTCTTGTGTAAAACCTGCCATCTCATTAAAATTTTCCTCATTTGAAATATTAGAAACTATATTAAACCCACTACTTAAACTATCAAGTGTGATAGGTGTAACTCCTGTAATAAACATCTTTTGAACCGTTCCTGTTTGGGTTGCTCCTTTTATTACCTCATAGAAACTTCGGACAAATCCACCTTTACTTACTATTTTGAGAAAATCTTCCATACTATAAGCTAATATTGCATTTGCAAATTGGTCGTATTCATCTATGAGGAGATATATTTTATCACTTTTGACTATATCAAAAAAGTATTTTAGTAATCCTGTAGGTGTCTCTATATCATTTAAACTCTCTCTACTAATATCATACCCATAATTGGAAAAGTAACGATAGATAGCTGATTTTATATTATCTTTGAACCCCTCATAGATAATATCCATTCCACTGTCTGTATTTATTCCCGAAAACTCAAAAAACAGAATCCTATAACTACTCTTTAGAGGAGTTGGATTTTTACCAATATAGGTATTATTAAAAATAGCTTCAAACTCATCAGCTGAATTTTCATCATAGTAGTATTGCAAAGTAGAGAGAAATAGAGATTTTCCAAAGCGTCTTGGGCGTAAAAATATTAGAAAACTCTCGTTAAGCCTCTCTAATTTCTCTATATGTTTTGTTTTATCTATATATAGATAGTCATTATTAATTTTTACTTTTTTAAAGTTGCTTTCGCCATATATTATCTTTCTCATCTTTATCTATCCTACTTAAAATTGGGTTTTTTAATGCTCTTACTACTTGCCCCTATTATCACACTAATCCTTTTTTATCAAGTTTCGCTATTATATATCAAAAGAGATTAAGATATTTGTTATAATCTCAAAATTAATAGTGAGGAATTGTATGCAACATCTAATAGATACCAATGATTTAAGTGATGCTCAGATAGAGAATATTTTAAGAGATGCTAAGAGTTTTAAGAGAGAACTTCCCCCACCTCTTCTGAGGGATAGGTTAATTATTACACTCTTCTTTGAAAACTCCACAAGAACCAGAAGCTCCTTTGAGGTGGCCTCTAAGAGACTTGGAGCCATGGTTGTTCACCTTGACCCATCTAAGAGTTCAACCAAGAAGGGGGAGACACTCAGTGATACATTTGAGAATCTATCTGCTATGGCCCCCGACGCTGTAATTATTCGTCATAAGTATAATAATACTCCAAGAAAATTGGCAGATAAAAATTTAACTCCAGTTATCAATGCAGGTGCTGGGAACTATGCCCACCCAACCCAATCGCTATTAGACTACTTTACAATGGTCGAGGAGTTTGGAAGTGATATTAAGAATAAGACTATAGCAATAGTTGGAGATATTATAAGTTCAAGGGTGGCAAGTAGTGGAATTAGACTCTTTAAGAGAATGGGAATGAGAGTTGTGCTTATTGCACCCAAACCTTTTATGCCAGATAATGATTTAGAAAAGTATGAGAAGTTAGAAGATATTATTGATGAGGTTGATATTGTAATGAGTTTAAGGGCTCAGTTGGAGAGACATAAGGCTCCAATTTTTGAGGATTATAGTGAGTATGCAAAGGAGTATTGTATAACTAAGGAGAGATTTGGAGATAGAGATATTATGTTACTTCACCCGGGTCCTGTTATGAGAAATATTGATATATCAGATGAGATGTTAGAAGATAAGCGGTGTAAGGTCTTAGAGCAAGTCAAAAATGGAGTATTTGTCCGTATGGCAATTTTGAAAGCTCTACTATTGGATAGTTAGAAAAGCTGAATTAACAATAAAAAATACAGCATTATTTTGATAAAATCTTCGTTATGATTATTTATGGAAAACAGGTCTCTCTATATGCATTGGAGTTGCATGAGAGATTAATAAAAACGGTCTATATTGCCAAAAAAGGGATTTTGCCTCAAAAACTCTATAACCGATACAGAGATAGTATTAAGTTTATAGAGAATAGATGGGTGCAGAAAATGGCAAAAGGTGGAAACCATCAGGGTATTTTAATTGAGATAGAGGATTTATCTTTTACCACTTTAAAAGAGATGAAAGATAGTGATTTTATTTTAATTCTGGATGGTTTAACCGATACAGGTAATATTGGTGCAATTATTCGTTCTGCTTATGCCTTGGGGGTAGATGGAGTAATTGCAACGGGAGTTAAATCTCTAAATATTGCCTCTATTATTAGAACAAGTAGTGGAGCGTTACTCGATATGCCTTTTGCCATTATTCCAAATATACTTGATGTGCTAAATGAGCTAAAACAGGTAGGATTTTGGCTATATGGTGCCTCAATGGAGGGTAAAAATTTAAGTTTATATAGGAGATTTAATAAAAAGAGAGTTTTAGTTGTAGGTAGTGAGGGACGGGGTATCTCTAAGAGAGTAAAAAATAGATTAGATGAGATAATCTCTATAGAGATGAGTAGAGAGTTTAATTCACTTAATGTAAGTGTTTCTGCAGGAATATTAATATATAGGATGAGAGATGAAATTAAAAGAGTTGATAGAGATTGAAGGGTTAGAGTCTGTTAGTGAGAAAACTAATATATCGATATACAATTTGAATAGTCTGGCAAATAGAGATTTTCAAGAGTTAAATAGAGTTAAAGCCTTAGGTTTTGTGCAAATTTTAAAGAGGGAGTATAATATCGATTTTTCTGATTTAGAAAATGATATTAAAAACTATTTTGAACAGCAAAATATTGTTGATGATAATGAGCCTATACTTGTATCACCCGATAAGTTAAAACCTCAAAAGAGTTTTTCAAAATGGATTGTTCTACTATTTTTAATTATAGGTTTATGGTATTTCTATAATAGTGGTAAATTGGATAAATTATTAAGCTCCAATAAAGATAAACTGAGTGATATAGATGCTCTCAATGGCACGATTAAAGTTAAGGAGGATATAGCTAAAAAGGGTGTAATTATTAAAAAAGATAAAAATAATCCAACAGAGATTGAGATAAAAACCGTAGCCACAACAGATACAAATGGCACTAATACTACTATTATTGATGTTAATGGGACTAAATCTATAAAGGTTATTGCAGATATTCCAAGAGATAAAAATAGTAAGAAAGATGGGAATAAGACCATTATCGTAAATGCTGACGCTGGTGTTGAAGAGCCGACTACCAACACTCCTACACCGGATGTTAATGCTACTGAGATTAAAACTATTACTATCAACCCTACAAGAGGAATGTTGTGGTTTGGATTTATAGATATTAAAAAGAGAAAGCATAAGGAGTTTATGACAAAAGAGTCAACTCCATTTGATTTAAAAGGGAAAAAGTGGCTATTGACAACTGGACATGGATATTTAGATATTGTATCTGATGTTAAAACGGTTGAACTTGCTGATAGAAAGAGACACTATTTCTATATAGATAGTAAAAATATTAAAGAGATTACAAGAAAAGAGTTTAAAAGACTCAATCATGGAAGGATTTGGTAAAAATTAATGTTTAATGAGATACAGTTTGAAAAGATAAATAGGCTTCCAAAATATATATTTGCAGAGATTAATAAGCTTAAGATGGAGGCGAGAAGGGGAGGCAAAGATATTATAGACTTCTCTATGGGAAACCCAGATGGGAGAACTCCTCAACCAATTATAGATAAGTTATGTGAAACTGCTCAAAGAGATAAGACCCATAGATATAGTGCAAGTAAAGGTATATATAAACTTAGACTTGCAATGGCAAATTGGTATAAGAGAAAATATGGAGTGGAGCTTGACCCCGATAGAGAGGTGATAGCCACTATGGGTTCCAAGGAGGGGTATGTCCATCTTGTCCAAGCTATCTCAAATCCCGGTGATGTAGCAATAGTTCCAGACCCGACATATCCAATTCACTATCAGGCGTTTATTCTAGCAGGTGCCAATGTAGAGAAGATGAAACTTAAATTTAATGAAGATACATTTGAAGTTGATGAAGATAGATTTATATCTGACTTAACAGAGGCATTGGATAACTCTCTACCAAAAGCTAAATTTTTGGTCTTGAACTTTCCCCATAATCCTACAACTGCTACTGTAACTCCAGAGTTTTATGAGAGAGTTGTAGCACTTGCCAAGGAGAAGAGATTTTATATTATCTCAGATATCGCCTATGCCGATATATCGTTTGATGGGTATCAGACTCCATCTATCTTGGAGGTTGAGGGTGCTAAAGATGTAGCAGTCGAAGCATATACTCTGAGTAAAAGTTACAATATGGCAGGTTGGAGAGTTGGCTTTATTGTAGGGAATAGAAAACTTATTGGGGCATTGGAGAGTATTAAATCTTGGTTAGATTATGGTATGTTTACTCCAATTCAGGTGGCAGCCACTGTAGCACTTGATGAGCATGGATATGTTCCAAAAGAGCAGATAGTCCCTATATATAAGAAACGGCGTGATGTTATGTTACAATCTTTTAAAAATGCCGGTTGGGAGATGGGAAAACCAAAAGCCTCTATGTTTATTTGGGGTAAAATACCTGAAATATGTCGAGATATGGGAAGTTTAGAGTTCTCTAAGAGATTGTTGGTTGAAGCAAATGTTGCAGTAAGTCCGGGAATAGGTTTTGGAAAGTATGGTGATGATTATGTCCGAATTGCACTCATAGAGAATGAGAAGAGAATACGACAAGCTGCAAGAAACATTAAGAGGTTTTTAAAAAAGGTTGAGGCGGAAAAGAGGAAGGATTAATGGTAAAAATAGGAATACTTGGAGTAGGAACAGTAGGGGCAAGTGTTGCTAATATTTTAAGTTCTAACGCAGATATTATTGAGGCGAGAGCAGGGAAAAAGATAGTTGTAGAGCTGGGTGTAGTCAGAGATTTAAATAGAGATAGAGGGGTAAATATTAAACTTTCCTCTAATCCTATGGATATTATCAATGATGAGACTATTGATATTGTAGTGGAACTTATGGGGGGAGTTGATGAGCCATTTAAATTGGTAAAAGAGGCTCTACGGCGAGGTAAAGCGGTAGTAACAGCAAATAAGGCTCTCTTAGCCTACCACCGTTATGAGCTTCAAGAGTTGGCAGGAGATATACCTTTTATGTATGAGGCAAGCACAGCAGGTGGTATTCCTATTATTGGTGCATTAAAAAATGGACTGACAGCTAACCATATCGAGTCTATTCAGGGTATCATGAATGGAACAACAAACTATATGCTAACTAAGATGATTAAAGAGGGTGCAAACTATGATGAGGTTTTAAAAGAGGCACAGAGATTGGGGTATGCAGAGGCCGACCCTACATTTGATGTGGGGGGATTTGACGCCTCCCATAAACTTCTGATATTGGCAAGTTTAGCTTATGGAATTGATGCCAAACCTGAAGATATTTTAATAGAGGGGATAGAGAATATTACTCAAGTAGATGTGGAGTTTGCTAAGAGTTTTGGATATGAGATTAAACTTCTCGGTATTGCCAAGAAAGTAGATGAAGGGGTTGAGCTTAGAGTTCACCCAACCATGATAGATAGTAATAGTATGTTGGCAAAAGTTGATGGTGTAATGAATGCAGTATCTGTCGTAGGAGATAAAGTTGGAGAGACTATGTATTATGGGGCAGGTGCAGGGGGAGATGCGACAGCTTCTGCCGTTATTGCTGATATTATAGATATAGTAAGAGGCAATACAACTCCAATGTTGGGTTACAAGAGGGGCTTAGAGGGTAAATTTGAACTTCTACCTGAAGAGGATATTATAACAAATTACTATCTTAGAATGGAAGTTGATGATAAATCGGGAGTTCTGGCAAAGATTACCACCAAATTGGGAGAGTTTGATATATCCATTGAGTCTATGCTTCAAAAATCTCATAGAAATGCATCTCATGTAAAACTTCTATTTACAACCCATAAATGCACAGAGGCAAAAATTCAAGAGGCGATGTTAGAGCTTAGAAGATTGGATTGTGTTCACGGCAATATTACTATGATACGAATAGAAAAATAGCAAAATTATAAAAAATATAGAGAGATTAACCTTCTATTTTTTTTAATGTGGTAATATTTGAAAAAAAAAATAGAATGAGGTTTTTCAATGAAAAAGATACTGTTTGCTATTATTGCTCTGTTTGTGCTTATTGTTATATATTATGAGACAATAGGCTCAAGACAGGTTGTAAAGGAGATTAAGAGAGAGGTAAATAAGGAGATTATTCAACTTAAATCTTCAGGCTTTCTAATTGAGAATAGGGAGATAAAAGGGGATAGAGAACATCTAATCATTGACTTTAATGATACTGATAGGATTGCAGAGTATCTTAAAAACGAGCATAATGACATCACAAAAGAGGATATGGCCATCTTAAAGGGTATGAAGATTGGTGTGGATATGCACTATAATCCCAATGCCAAAGATGCTATAGCGATGGATATATATCCTATAAAACTTCCAAATATTTTTTATGAAAATATTATAAGTAGTGAAGATAAGAAATCACTGAAAACTATTGAGGATTTTATCGAGAAAAAAGGGTTATTAATCCATATCAATATAGATAAATTTCTATCAACCTTTAATGGCTATATTAAAGATATAGACAGCGATTTTAAATTAAAGGGTGCAAAGTTCAATGGAGATATTGATGATAATAGAGTGGCAAAAATAAATCAGACAATAGAACAAATCTCATTTTCTGCCCCAAAAGAGTTAAATTCAAAAGTAGTGGATTTAAAAATCTCAATTACAAATCCAATGAGTAAAAATAGAGATAGTGCTACCAATTACACTATAAAGAGTGTAGAGATAAATGATAAGATAGATTCAATAAAAATTGAAAATATAAGAGGCTCATCTAAGGATACTAAAAGAGGTAAACTAATTAATAGTAGAGCAGAGGTTAATATTGATTCAATTCAGTTTAGAGATAGTATGGAGAGCCTTACTCTAAAAGATATTAATAGTATTGTAAAGATAAATAATATAGATATGGAGGCATTCTCTAATTTAAATAGTATCTTATCAGAAGATTTAAATGAGAAAGAGAAGATTGAAAAGATAACTCCAATTATTCAAGAGATACTCTCATCAAATATATCTATAGATATTCCAAATGTCTCCATAGATAAGATTATAAAGGATAAGAAATCTATAGATGGATTTAAATTTAAAGCTTTTGCGAAGATAGATAAG
>JALWZK010000030.1 GCA_027002665.1 Campylobacteraceae bacterium
ACCCAGATATATTATAGATAAGGAGATTTAATTCTTTTTTTAAATCTCCTATTTAATATTTTCTAAAACTTTTTCAACCAATATATCAGAGATTATATCTTTACTATTGACAATATTTTTAATGTTTAAATCTTTTAGAACATCAGCTTCAGAGCTATTTCTAACTCTAACTATAGTATTTATATTCTCCCCAAATGAGTTAATATTCTCACATACTAAACGCATCTGATGTTCATCAGAGATGGCTACAACTATGGCTATAGACTCTTTTATATTGAAATGTTCTAAAACACTCTTCTGGGCAGAGTTTGCTAAGAATATCGCCTTTTCACCACTATTAATGGCACTATCTACTAATTTTATATCATGCTCTAAGATTACATATAAAATATCTCTATCTCTCAATTTTTTTGATATTTTTTTTCCTGTAACTCCATATCCACATATAATTACATGATTTCTATATCCTGCCGATTTTATAGCTCTATCTCTAAGTTTTGTTGGCTCTTTAAAGAAGATATTTGCTATTGATTTGATATTATTTAGTATAAATGGCGTTAAAATCATAGATAGGACAACAGTCATAATCATAATTTGATTGGTAATAGATGAGATTAATCCATTACTAAATGCCAATGAGAATATTGCTAAGGCAAACTCTCCCACCTGCATTAGGGTAAATGCACTCTTAATAGCTGTTCTACTCTGTAGAAAAAACTGTAAAGATATAAAGATAATTAAAGCTTTTATTGCCATTATAGTAAATAGAAGAGTTAAGATAGTCGAACTATACTCAATAGCAATTAAGGGGTCTATCTGCATACCTATTGTTATAAAAAATACACCAAGTAGTATGTCTCTAAATGGAATTAAATCAGCCTCTATCTTATAGCGATATTTGGTCTCTGCAATTGTCATACCTGCCAAAAATGCTCCAAGGGAGTAGGAAAATCCAAAAAACTCTGCTATGGTGGAAGATGTTATAACAATTAAGAGAACTGAAACCAGAAATATCTCTTCGGAGTCAGATGATATTACCCAATCAAAAAATCTCTCTATAAAAAATTTACCCACAACGAATAGAATAATAAATACCACAATAGCACTAAGTAGGGTGGTTATGAGAAGTTGAAATATGGAGTTATCATGAGAAGTAAATATCGATATCATTAAAAGTATTGGAATAACTGCTAAGTCTTGAAAGATAAGTATTCCGACAGCAACTCTTCCAAAACTTGAATGTATCTGATTTTTCTCATTAAGTATCTTTAAAACAATAGCGGTAGATGAGAGTGAAAGTGCAAACCCTATTACAATTGCACTCTTAATATCCATATTGAAAATATATATAGATAGAATTGTAAATGTAATACCACTAATAAGCACCTGCATTGCACCATATCTAAACACTTCTCTTTTCATGGATTTCATATGTCCAATAGAGAACTCCAGACCTATTGTAAACATTAAAAATACAATACCAAATTCGGCTAAGTGAGATAGAGTCTCTTGGGAATTTGCACCAAAATCAAATATCTGCATAGTTATAAGACCTGTAAATATATATCCTATAACTGTCGGTATATCAAATCGTTTTAAAAAGACATTAATAATTGTGGATATGGCTATGGTTGCAATAAGTATCAGTAAAACTTTTTCCATTTACAACTCTCTATCTATTTATGGATTATAGCCCTAAATCCCATTCTATACTCCTTATAGGCAGGAATATTTTTAAATAGAAACTCAATATAGTTATAAGTTTCATCTCTATTCTCATTTTGGGTTAGAGTAGCTCCGCCATCAGTTGAATAGCTAATAATACAATCTCCATCACATATAGCAGAACCATTTATATATTTTGCCCCTTTCGGAATAGGATTTTTTACAACTATACCACTTCGAGGCTCACTATTACTATTTATAACTCTATTGATATATACAACTCTACTTCCAACCTCCACCCGTTTTACCGGAATATTTTTCCCATTTCTATTCTGAAAGACAAAGGTCTCTAAAATAATATTTTTAAGAGGATTCTCTTGAACTGCTTGATTAACCTCATTAATCTCCTCTTGATAATACTGCTCATCGTAGTTTATGGTATTGCCCATAGGGTATAATAGAGCAAATATGAAAAATATCGATAGTAAAATCCTCATAATATAACTCCTCTATAAAATCTACTCCCACTCAATAGTGGCAGGTGGTTTAGATGAAATATCATAGACTACTCTATTTATTCCATCAATCTCATTAATTATTCTTCTACTCATCTGCTCTAAGATATTATGTGGAATGTGTGCAAATGTAGCAGTCATTCCATCAACAGACTCCACTATTCTAACACAAATAGTATTATCATAAGTTCTATTATCTCCCATAACTCCAACAGATTGGACATTGAGTAGAACAGTAAAAGCTTGCCAAACTTTATCGTAATAGCCCGTCGCTTTCAACACCTCTTGCATAATTGCATCACTCTCTCTAAGGAGTCTTAAAGCCTCTCTATTAACCTCTCCCATAACTCTAATGGCGAGTCCCGGTCCGGGGAAGGGGTGTCTCGCTATCATATCTCGTGGTAAACCCAACTCAAGCCCCAACTCTCTAACCTCATCTTTAAAAATCTCTCTCAGAGGTTCAACCAATTCAAATTTCATCCAATCGGGAAGTCCACCAACATTATGGTGTGATTTAATTGTCTTTGATGGACCCTTAACCGATACAGATTCAATTACATCTGTATATAGAGTTCCCTGTGCCAAGAAACTTACATCTTTGTATTTACTCGCTTCTCTATCAAATACCTCTATAAACTTCTCTCCAATAATTTTTCGTTTCTCTTCGGGGTCTATAACCCCTTTTAATGCCTCCATAAACTCATCTTCAGCATTTATAGTCACCAGAGGAATATCTAAGAGCTTAAACATATTTTGAACCTGCTCTGCCTCATCTTTTCTAAGAAGTCCATGATTAACAAATACACAGATTAACTGCTCTTTTGGGAGTGCTTCATGTAGAAGTGCTGAGACCACAGAGCTATCAACCCCTCCACTAACTCCACATAACACCTTTTTATCCCCAACCTGCTCTCGTATCTGTTTAATCTTCTCTTTTGCAAAGCTTCCCATATTCCAAGTGCTACTACAACCACAGATATATTTTGCAAAGTTTTTTAGAAGTTTAGTCCCATCTGCCGTATGATGCACCTCTGGATGAAATTGAAAAGCATAAATTCTCCTCTCCTCATTGGCAATAGCTGCATAGGGGGAGTTTTCACTACTTCCAATCACTTTAAATCCATCTGGTAACCTCTCTACCCTATCTGCATGGCTCATCCATACTATCCCATCACTCATACCCTGAAATATTGGAGAGCCTTTTTCTATTATAGATAGTTTAGCTTTACCATACTCATGATGTGTAGCAGATATAACTTCACCCCCAAAATGTTGTGTAATTAGTTGCATTCCATAACATATACCCATAATAGGGATATTTAAATTCCAAATCTCTTCATTCGGTCTATAGGCATTTTCGCTATAAACTGAAGCGGGTCCTCCTGACAATATAATACCTTGTGGCCTTTTTGCCTTAATACTCTCTATATCTTCTCTATATGGAACTACTTCACAATAGACTCCACTCTCTCTCAATTTCCTTGCAATTAGTTGTGTATATTGTGAACCAAAATCTAATACTAATATTGGCACCTGTTTCATAAATTTCCTTATTGAAGTTGATATAGGATTATACACTATATTTCGTAAATAGAGAAGAGGCATAGCCTATGAAAGCTATGCGTAAAATAGAGTTTAACCTATATGTAATAGATTAAATTGGATATACCATATAGAGATGGATAGAATATAGCCCAATAGCACAGTCCAAGCATATTTCATATGAGAACTAAAGGTATAAATTCCATGTAGTTTGCCCATAACTCCCACTCCAGCCGCTGAGCCAAATGAGATTAGACTTCCACCAACTCCGGCTGTCATTGTTACCAACATCCACTGCTCCTGTATAGCCATAGGAGTTGAACCCATATTTGGGTCTGCTTTTAGAACAGCCGACATTACAGGAACATTATCAACTATGGCAGATAGGAAACCTACAGCAATATTTACGGTGGTAGCCCCAAACTTATCATATAGAGCAGTAAAATACTCTAAAAAGCCTAAAAAGTGTAATCCCCCAACTGCGGCTAAGATACCAAAGAAGAATAGGAGAGTATCATTCTCAACCTTTGCAATCCACGCAAAGACATTAACTTTTGTAGAGGCATCACTCTCATTTAATTTATAGACATATAGTTTTAGAATTGATAATCCAAACATCATTCCCCACATAGCCGGTAGATGTAGAAGTTGATGAGAGACTATTGCTAAAATTATAGTTAAAGCAAATAGTCCAATAATTACCTTGCCACCCTTCTCTATCTTAGCCGGTTCCTCGTTTACATTAAATGGAGGTGTTCCATCTGGAATAAACCTGCTTAATAGAAGTGCTGTAAGACCCCAACCCAAAAATGCTGCAGGGAATAGAAATAGAAACTCTGTAAAACTGGCTCGTCCATCAACCCAAACCATAAGAGTTGTAATATCTCCAAATGGACTCCACGCCCCTCCAGCATTGGCAGCCACAACAATATTTATTGCACTTGGGACAAGAAACTCTCTGCTATCTCTATCTATTGTGATTAGGACAGTCGATAATATAAGGGCAGTAGTCAAATTATCCGCAACAGGAGAGATAAAAAATGATAAAAATCCTGTCACCCAAAATAGTTTTTTATAACTGTAACCTTTTGAGACCAGATTATATCTGAGAGTAGTAAATACTCCCCTATCAATCATAGCTTCAATATATGTCATGGCTACAAATAGGAAAAAGAAAATTCCAGATATTTCAAATATAAGATGCTCAATCTCCTTCTCTAAGATTTCACCATTCAATCCATTTATAGCAAAATAGAGACCAATTAACATAAATATACCTGTTCCAGTTAAAAGAGCGGGTTTAGCTTTATTGATATGGTATCTATCCTCTGTAGCAATAAAATAGTATCCTATAACAAAAAAAGCCAACGATAAGAACCCAACCCATGTGGTTACTAAATTTAAATTGTGCATATCTTTACTCCATACAGTTGTAATATTAATTGGATATTATAGTAGAAATTGACTATATTTCATAATAGGAATATAATAAAAGAGAAAAATAATCATTTTTAGTAACAAAATATGGGGGAGGATAAAATTTTAAATAATAGCTCAATAAAACTATATTAATTAACTATTAATATGATATAATATGTTAAAAAATATTGGAGAACTTTTATGAACGGTTATCGACCTATTATTTATGCTCTTGTTATCGGTTTAGCGTTCTATATTGTATCATTTAACTTTTTTAATAGTATAGAATCGACTCTAATTGGAGTTGTAGCCTTTTTAGTTACCATCTGGACAAATGAGGGACTCCCCCTTGGGGTGGTCTCTCTACTACCAATTATTCTATTTCCTGCCTTTGGAATTTTAGATTTAAATAATACTGCAATGAACTACTCTAAATCTATTATATTTCTATTTCTCGGTGGATTTTTTATAGCTATCGCCATTGAGAAGACCAAACTACATAAATACTTTTCAGCGAAGCTATTAAGCTTTTTTCCAAAAACTGCAACAGGGATTATATATGCTCTCGCAATAACCTCTGCACTACTTAGTTCAATTCTATCAAATACGACAATTACGCTCCTTCTAATGCCTATAGCTATGTTTTTAACTGAAAATATAAAGTTAAAGATTAGATTCCTCTTAGCCACTGCCTATGGTGCGAGTGTGGGGGGAATATTGACACCGATTGGAACACCACCGAATCTCATTCTTCTCGGATTCTTAGAGGATAAGGGGATTCCTACAATAGAGTTTGGAGAGTGGGTATATATGATGTTACCTATAGTTGGGGTTATGTTGCTTATTGTCCCTTGGTTACTTGCACTAAGTGTAAAAAATGAATCGGTAAAGGGAATTGGAGAAGGGGAAATTCCGACCTTAAATCGGGAGCAGAAAAGATTATATATAATTATGGGGATTCTATCCTTAGTCTTAGTTATTAATACTTTTACTAAGCAGATGTATGGATTTGCATTTAATGAAAAGATACTCCTTTTAGGATTTGGACTATTGATGTTTATGCCAAAGATAGGATTTTTAGATTGGGAAGATACGAGAAGTCTGCCTTATGAGATTATATTCCTATTTGGAGCAGGATTTACCATTGCAAGGGCGTTTGGAAGCACAGGTTTAGCATCTGATATAGCACATAAATTGAGTTTTATTAGCGATATGCCTCTATTTTGGATGTTTCTACTTGTCTCCTGTGTTGTTGCATTCTCAACGGAGATTACAAGCAATACAGCCTTAACCTCAATAGCTATCCCTATATTCTATGAATTTGCAAAAAACATGTCGGAAGGAGAGGGAATTTTACTCTTAATGGTTGCAACCGTATCTGCAAGTTACGCCTTTATGCTACCTATTGCAACCCCTCCCAATGCTATTATTATGAGTTCAAAAGTAATACCTATCAGCACTATGGCAAAGGTAGGATTCAAAATGAATCTTATAGGGATACTCTTAGTAGCTACAGTTGCATACTACCTATGGGGTATAATGTTGTAGGAGAGCTATTCTTGGTCCAAAGAGTAGATTGGCATATAGCAGAGTTGGATAGTATGAAAAAATATCCAACTGAGTTATACTATATTGGAGATAAAACTCTTCTCAATAGACCAAAAGTATCTATTGTAGGCTCAAGGCGACCCTTAAACTATACAAAACAGGCTACACATAAAATTGCAAAAGCCCTAACTGATAGAGGAGTAGCCATTATAAGTGGCGTAGCTATGGGGGTTGATGCCATAGCACACAGTTCAGCCGAAGCGAAAAATAGTATAGCTGTGGTAGCAAATGGTTTAGATATCAGATACCCTGCAGTCAATCGCTTTTTAATTGAGGAGATAGAGAGAAGTGGGTTAATCTTAAGTCAATTTCCAAAGGGATTTCAACCAACACCTTGGAGTTTTGTTGTAAGAAATGAGATTGTTGTAGCCTTAGGAGATATTCTAATTGTAACGGAAGCAGATGAGAATAGTGGCTCTATTCGTTCTGTTGAATTTGCTCTAAAGATGGGAAAGCCCATCTTTGTTCTACCCCATCGCTTAGGTGAGAGTATGGGGACAAATAGTCTCCTATCCAGAGGGGTAGCTCAACCCATATATAATATTGATGAGTTTGCCAATAGATATGGTATTATACCCAAAAATCACAATATTAAAAGAGATGAATTTTTCTATTTCTGTCAAACTTCACCAACCATAGATGAAGCTATTAAAAGATTTGGTGACAGGATCTATGAGGCAGAATTAGAGGGTTTAATCTCTATTGAGAATGGACTAATCAAACTGGTATAATTTATTTTTTTTTTTTTTTTAAATCCTATATTTAATTTTAAAATAGTAAAATATATTTTAAATAGAAAAATAAGGATTTTATATGTATAGGAGATTTCCAACTACCCTTCTACTCTTATCTCTTCTCTTTACAGGTTGTTTAAAAAGACCCCATAGAGCAATGAATTATCATTATCATACTAATCATACTAATAGCAGAATAGTTAATATTGCTAAGAGATATTTGGGAAAACCATATAGATATGGAGCAACAGGGCCAGATAGTTTTGACTGTTCCGGATTTGTATATCGGGTTACACAAGAGGCAGGAATCTATAATATTCCTCGAACATCCATTGCACAATCTCAAATAAGAGGTGCAAAACTCTCTATCGATGAGTTAAGGGCAGGAGATTTACTATTTTTCGATACAGCTCAAAGAGGACACATAAACCACTCCGGTATATATATTGGGAATCATAGATTTATCCATGCAAGTAGTGGAAAGGCACACTCTGTAACCATATCCAATTTAGATGGTTGGTATAAAGATAAGTTTAGATGGGGAAAAAGAGTTGAAAGAAGTTATTAGAATGGTGCGGATGAGAGGACTCGAACCTCCACGCCGTAAAGCACTAGATCCTAAGTCTAGCGTGTATACCAATTTCACCACATCCGCACGCAAATGGTACACCCGTCAGGATTCGAACCTGAGACCGTTCGCTTAGAAGGCGAATGCTCTATCCAGCTGAGCTACGAGTGCATCAATAAAATAATTAAATCAGATGGCACGCCAGAGAGGACTCGAACCTCTAACCCTCAGATCCGAAGTCTGATGCTCTATCCAATTGAGCCACTAGCGCTTCTGCATCTTAGGTCATACCTACCACCGATTTGCTAATGGGGTAGGCGACGGGACTCGAACCCGCGACACTCTGTGCCACAAACAGATGCTCTACCAACTGAACTACGCCTACCATTAAATCTTTAATTTAACTACTATATTTTTAAATATCAAATGGTCGGAGTGAAAGGACTCGAACCTTCGACCCCCTGGTCCCAAACCAGGTGCGCTACCAGACTGCGCTACACTCCGTTATTATCTCAAAA